>JBEPVY010000047.1:0-15383 GCA_041690835.1 Vulcanimicrobiota bacterium
TCAGTTCTTCTTCGAGGACCAGACGCTGCGAGAGCACGACGCGGTGGCGCTTGTGGTCGAGGTCGATCACCTTGAGGCGCAAGCGCTGACCGACGAGTTCTTCCAGATTGCCGACCGGCTGGCGGCGGATCTGCGAAGCGGGGACGAATCCGCGCATGCCCAGGTCGACGAGAACGCCGCCCTTGACGACCTGCGTGACGGTCGCTTCGATGACTTCGTCGTTGTCGTGAGCGGCGATGACCTTTTCCCAGGTCTTGAGCGCGCGGGCGCGACGTTCGGACAGGAACAGCGTTCCGTCCATCTCGTCGATGCGATGGATCATCACTTCGAGTCGATCGCCGACCTTCAGCGTCGCGAATTCGATCGCGAGCGAGAGTTCGCGGCGGGGAAGGACGCCTTCGGATTTTCCACCGACGTCGACGAGCAGGTCGTCTTTGTCTTTCTGGACGATCAGGCCCGAGAGGACCTGGCCTTCGTCGAGGACCTTGAGCGATTCTTCGTAGAGGCGCTGTTCGAGCGCGAGTTGGTCTTCTTCTTCGTCTTCGAGATGCGGGGCGATTTCGGTTGTAGAGATGGTGTGTGTTCCTACCTTAATTTATTTTTTGCCGACGATGCTTGGCTATCGTTGACATCCCCGACACCACCACGTTCCACGTTGACCGAGTACGGTCCGTACGATCGGACGTTCGCAACGGAGACACGGGCGACCGAGCCGACCGTACACCGAGAGAACGTTCTGGAACCCTCCGCTCATGCCGTCGGCGTCCACATAATCGTCGACGCTGCTCCCGCCCATATCCAGGGCTTTGAGCAGAACGTCCACGATCGCGTGGTGCAGTCGGCGGAGCGCCGGTTTGGTCAGCGCGCCGGCGGGTCGGTCCGGACGGATCCGGGCCTCCCACAACGCCTCACAGGCATAGATGTTTCCGATGCCTGCGATGCGCCGCTGGTCGAGGAGCAACGCCTTGATGGGCGTCGTCCGCCCCGAAACTATACCGATAAAGGCCTCGGGAGTAAAGGGCTTATCCAGCGGCTCCAGGCCCAGATCCGCATCCCAGGCCTCGTCCGGCTCGACCAGACGCATCCGGCCGAACTTCCGCATCTCCGAAAAGACCAGGCGCGTACCGTCCGTGAAATCGAGGACGACGTGGGCGTAGGGGTATGGGGCGGCACCTTGGGCCTGGACGATCAGACGCCCGGTCATGCGTAGGCTGGTGACCAACCGGCGGCCCGAGGAGAGGTCCAGGACGGCATATTTGGCCCGGCGCCAGGCCCGCAGGACGGTCTCGCCTTCGAGCGCCTGCTCGAAGTGGACGCCCTTCGGGGCGATCGCGATCTTCTTCCAACCGACCCGAACGCGGGCGATCGTCTTGCCGGTGATCTTGTTGGCGAGACCGCGTGCGATGGTCTCGACTTCGGGGAGTTCGGGCATCGCATCGTGTAACGCGATGCCCGAACCCGGGGTTTCGCCTAGTTCGGCGAGATCGCGATCGGGATGGTCACCGTATTGCCGCCCGCGTAGGACAACACCATGTTGCAGCTGCCTGCGGCGAGCGGCGTGATGGTGTAGGTCGGTGCCGATCCGGAGATCGAGACCGTGCCAACGCAACCGGAGGTCGACGCATATGTGGTCGACGTGCCGTTCACGGTCAGCGACTGCGCGCCACCGCTCACGCTACCGAACGTCAGGAAGCCCGGCGTCGAGTAGTACGCGATCGACCCCGGAATCAGCAGTACATTCGAGTGGAACGGACCGCGGTTCTGGCTGTCGCTCGGGCTCGTGGTCGTCGCCGTGATCGAGGCCGAGCCACTGGGGATGGTGCCGCCGGTGTACGTCAATGTCGGCACGGCCGACGCGTTCGCGACCGAGCCGGTCGAGAGCGACGTTACGCCCGAGGTGTCGCCATCGGTCAGCGAGAGCGGCTGGTCGTAGTTGCCGACGATCACGTTGTTGTCGGCATCGAGGCCGACGACGTGCACGTTCTGGGTGAGCGCGGTGCCGGCCGGGGGAACCGGATCCGTGAGCGCGATCAAGACCTTCGAGACGACGCCGCTGGTCGTGATCGAGACGGTGTTGGAAGCGTTCGGCGAGATGATCGCCTCGACGCCACCGGTCGAGATGATGTGCGAGGATCCGCCGCTAGACGGCGTCGTCGGGTTGTTCTGATCGTAGGTCGTGACCGCGAACCAGTCGTCGCCCGGATAGGCCTGCACGGAGAGCGTGCAGGTCAGTGCGGCCGGCGAAGTCGTGCAGTACGTGGCCTGCGGCGAGAGCGCGTAGAACACTTCGCCGCGGTTGTTCGGTACCGAACCGTCGCTGGCATAGACGCTGAAATCGATGCCCTTGACCTGCGGCGTCAGGTAGGCCGGACGCTTGGAGCCGCTGGCGGCGACCGTCGCGTTCGGGATCTTCACGATGAAGATCGCATTGCCGGATCCGGCGGCGGCCGGGTTGGTCGAAGCCGCAACGTTCGGCGCGACATTCGAGGAGCCGCTACAGGCGGCGACCGCGAAGGCCAGGCCGATCGACGCGGCGATCGTACGCGTGATGTTCGTCATCGTGATTATACCTTTGCCTTCGGTGCGTGATTGACGGTACCGCTGGTCGCCGTCACGTTGACCGCGATCGTCATCGAGCGCGCGTGCGCGTCGGTTACCGTGATCGTGGCCGTGCCGACACCGGTGCCGGTGATCGTGAAGTTGTGATCCGCGTCGGCCGCGGCGGTCGCGATCGCAGCGTTCGTGGTGGCGTACGTGAACGGTCCGCTATCGCCGCTCTCGGCGATGCCCATGAGCTGGGCGGCTTGAATGCCGAGTCCGTAGAGGCTGACGGTCCGTCCGGGGAAGACGCTCCATGCGGGCGTCAACACCATGTGGCCGGCGCACAGGCCTACGCCCGCGACGCCGGTCGCACCGTAGCACATGTACCAGGCCGAGCCGTCGGCCGCGATCGCGACGCCGTTGGGCGCGTCGCCGGTCGATTGGAACGAGAAGCCGTCGGTGATCGGGAACTCCCGAACGCCGTAGGTTCCCGGCGCGACCATGCCGAGCGATTGGTTCGCGAGATCCGAGAACGCGACGACGCCGTGGCCGGCCGCGATCGAGTCGGGTGCGTAGGCGAAACCCGGGATCGGGACGTTGGTGAACGTGCCCGATGTCGCGAGCGCATCCAAACGTCCGTTGTACGGCGAGGTGAACCCTTCGCCACCCGAGGTGACGTAGAGCTTTCCGTCCGTTCCGGCCGCGATGAAGCGCGTGAACCCGTTGCCGTGCTGCGGGTTATACTGCACTTCGCCCGGGGTGATGAACTGATTCGTCGTCACGCCGGCCGTCGTGATCTGATCGACCACGCCGTTGTAATAGTCGGCGACGTACAGATTACCGTCCTGGCCCGTGGCGATGCCGCCGAGCTGGTTGTAGTATTGGCCCGTGCCGACCGGTCCGTTCGGAACGACGTACTCGGTGATGCTACCGGTGACGTACGGTCCGGCCGGATCGATCGTGCCGACCTTGCGGTTTCCGGTGTCGCTGAACCAGAGATTGCCGTCGGAACCGACCGTCAGCGAACGCGGTTTGCCGGTGCCCGGCAGAGCGATCGCGGTGACCGAGCCGGCATTGAAGGATCCGGCCGGAATGCGTGCGATGAAACCGCCCGAATTCTCGGCGATCCACAGCGCGCCGTCCGGCGTGAACTGGAGCGACGAGACCGTGCTGGTCAGCGGGATCTCGACGACCGCACCGGTCAGCGGATCGAGTTGCCCGACCGCGCCGTTGGTGCCGCTGCAGAGGTTGTTGACGCAGACGCGCGCGCCGTAGGTCCCATAGTAGAACTTTCCGTCGGGTCCGATGGTGGCGGGGAATCCGCTCAGATCGTAGTTGGCGTCGTTCCCGAGCGCGTAGCGGACGATGCCGCTGCCGGGCGTCAGGGTGGCGGTGCCGGTCTTGCCGTCGGCCGATGCGGTGATCGTGATCGCGGCGGTCGGATTGCCGACGTAGGTCGCCGTGATGCCCGACGCATGCGTGGAGTCGGCGATCGAGGTCGCGCCAAGCGTGATGCCCGTGCCCGCCGAGAGCGCGATCGCGTTATCGTATGTGCCGATGATGGTGGCGCCGCTCGCGTCTTTGGCGACGACGCTGGCGGTCGTGCCGGTCGAACCGACGGCCGCATACGGATCGGCAAGGGTCACGGCGATCGAGCCGACGATGCCGCCGAGGGTCAGCGGAACGGTCGTATTCGCAGCACCCGCGACGATCGTCGCGGTGAGCGAGCCGCTCGAGAGCTGGTTGCCGCCGCCATCGAGTGCGTCGAAGGCGGTGATGGTGAACGCGTCGCTACCGGCATCCGCCGCGACGACGATCGAGCACGAGGTGCCGCCGGCGCCGGCCGTGCAGTTGGGCGAGGACGGCGTCAGGTTCGCGATCACCGCCGGTGACGGCGTGGCCGTCCCGTTGGTGACGACGATCGAGACCGACTTGGTGTTCGCCGAGATATAGGCCGGTCGACGCGTATCCGCGCTCGTGACCGGGTTCGGAACGGTGATCGTGAACGCGGCCGCGCCGACGCCGTGCTGCCCGACGGGCGCGTTCGGCGTTGCCGGCAACGTGGAATGTCCGCCGCCGCCCGAGCAACCGGACGCTACGGCGCCCAGTGCGAGGAGCGCTGCGGTCGCAAGAATGTTTTTCTGCATGCTTTGCTCCTTTTAGTTGATCGGAATCGTGGTGGTGGTGACGGTGACGGTCACGGAGGCGGTGCGGCTGAGCGCATCGGTCACCGTGATGCCGGTCGTGCCGGCGCCGGTGGCGGTCACCGTGAACGAGCCGGAGCCCGAGGCGGGCGTGACGGTGGCGACGCTCGCGTTATTGCCGGAGACCGTGAACGGTCCGACGCCGCTTGCCGCAAACGTCGCGGTCTGGCCGACGGCGGTCAGCGTCAACGTCGTCGGCGTCACCACGAACTGCGGGACGGGCGTCGGCGTGGGCGACGGAGTCGGGGTCGGGCTGGGAGTCGGAGTCGGGGTTGGGGTCGGCGTCGGCGTCGGGCTCGACGTCGGCGTCGGGGACGGCGAAGGGGTGTTCGGAGCGATGCTCGGTGCCGGCGTCGGCGTCGAAGCGGCCGCGCTGGTCGCATAGACGGCGAACGTGTAGCGCTGATTCGCGACGAACGTGAAGCCGCCCAAGCCGCCGACGAACGTCACGGTCTGGCCGTTGACGGCGCCGGGGCCCTCGAAGCCGTTCTGCCATCCGAGCGACGGACGGAGCGGATCGTAGAGCGAGACGTAGTAGCTCGCACCGGTCGGCAGAACGAAGCCGTTCGGGAGCACGATCGTCACCGACGGCGCGCTCGAGAGCGTGACCGACGGGCTGAAGCTCAGTTGGACGTAGACGATCGGCGTGATCGCACCGGCGACGGCGGCACGCGCGGCAGCCGTGCGGACGCCGACGCTCTGAAGCGTGGGAAGTCCCGAGGGCGCCTGGTTGCTGACCGTCTCGGCGACGGTGGTGCCGGCGGAGATACCGCCTGCGCTTGCCTGGAGTGCGACCGAAGCGGCGATCGGGGCCGAAGCGGGCGCTGCGAGCGTCACCGCGGTTGCGGCCGGAACGGGCGCGCTGGTCGTCACACTGAACGGGGCGAGGGTTGCGAGCGGCACCGGTGAGGGTCCGGTCGGCAACGGCGGGATGCTCGTTCCGCTGCTGCAGGCTGCGAGACCGAGCGCGATCAGCGCTCCGGTCACGGCGAAAACCTGCCCGACTAGAGGGATTCGTTTCAAATCAAGTACTCCTAGGAAATAGCGATGAAGCCACTCCACAAATCGCGTGGAACGGCACGGCTCGACGTAGAATACTCTATCGAAGGACGCGCGTCTATGCCAAAACGAGAAGACGTCTTGAGAAAACGGGCGTTAGTACAAACCTTTTACAATCGTTCCGACGACGATGCCATCTTGTTCGGCTTCGCCGGATGAAAGTTCGATCACGTATTTCGCGACGCCACGTTCCAGCGGGATGTTCTCGTCCGGCATCGTGACCGGCACGATCGGCACCCGCGCGGCGACGCCGCGCACCTTTCCGTCGCTGCCGACGAAGACCATGTCGAGCGGGATCAGCGTATCCTTCATCCAGAACGCGACCGGTCCGTCGATGGGGAAGACGAACAGCATGCCTGTGTGCTCGGCAAGCGAGCGTACGTCCATCAGTCCGATCTCGCGTTGGTCTTCGGTACGCGCGACCTGCAGCGTCAGCGCCGCGCGCGGCGCGATAGCGACCAGAGTCGGTAAGTGTTGGGCGGCCGGCATCGCGAGTGCGAGCACCAGCGCGAACGCCTCACGCATCTGCGAGCGGCTCCACGTCGTACCAGTTCTTTCCGCTCTTCACGGTGACTTCGAGCGGGACCGAAAGCACGGCGGCGTGCTCCATCCGATCGCGCACCAGGTGGGCGGCCGCGTGCAGTTGCGCGCGCGGGACTTCGAAGATGAGCTCGTCGTGGATCTGCAAGAGCATGGTCGCCTCGATTCCGGACTCGGTCAGCGCGCGATCGACGTCGACCATCGCGATCTTCATCAGGTCGGCCGCACTGCCTTGTAACGGCGCGTTGGTGGCCTCGCGTTCCGCGGCGGCGCGCAACATATAGTTCCCCGAGCTCAGGCCCGGCATGTACCGGCGTCGGCCGAACAAAGTCGTCACGTAGCCGCGTTCGCGCCCTTCTTCGACCGTCCGGTCGATGTAGGCGCGGACCGACGGAAAGCGCGCGAAGTATGCGGTCGTCATCTCTTTGGCCTCGGCCCGCCCGATCTCGAGCCGCTGGGCCAGGCCGAAATCCGACATGCCGTAGAGCAGGCCGAAGTTGACGCTCTTGGCGATCCGGCGCTGGTTGTCGTCGGCCTTGATGCCGGTCGGCACGTCGAAGATCTGACGCGCGGTGAAATCGTGGATGTCCTGACCCTCTTCGAACGCGCGCCGCATCGCTTCGTCGCCCGAGAGATGCGCCATCAGGCGCAGCTCGATCTGACTGTAGTCGGCCGCCAGCAAGACGCGATCCTCGCCGCCGGCCACGAACGCCTTGCGGATCGTCCGGCCGAGTTCGCCGCGCACCGGGATGTTCTGCAGGTTCGGATTGGTGCTCGAGAGGCGCCCGGTCGCGGTCGCCGTCTGGTTGAAGACCGTCCGGAGGCGTCCGTCCGCTTCGACCAGCGTCGGGATGACGTCGACGTAGGTGTTCTTGAGCTTGGTGACTTCGCGCCACTCCAGCACGAGCGCGCAGATCGGATACTCGCGCGCGAGCCCGCCCAGGATCTCGACGCCCGTCGCCCAGCCGGTCTTGGTCTTCTTCCCGCCCGGGATCTCCAGGCGCCCGAAGAGCACGTTCCCGAGTTGGAGCGGCGAGCCGATGTTGAACGTTTCGCCCGCGAGATCGAAGATCTGTTGCTGGAGCCCCGCGATCGTGCGATCGATCTCGACGCTCATCGCGCGCAACGTGGGTACGTCGATCGCAACGCCGGCCCGCTCCATCTTCGCCAACACGGGCGCGAGCGGAACCTCGGTGCCGCTGTAGAGTTCGAGCTGATCGCGGCCGGACAATTCGCCGCGCACGTGATCGCGGAGGCGCAACGATGCATCCGCGAATGCGCCCGCATCGTCGTCGAGCGCGACGCCCAGGAACGCGGACGCCGCTTCGCCCGCATTCGCGAACGTCTTGGACGGATCGAGCAGATGCGCCCCGATCATCGGGTCGTCTCCGATCTCGCGCGCCGCGATTCCGCGCGCGGCGAGCGCGTGCAGGACGCGCTTCGCATCGTAGGCGACGCGCGGGCGGTCCAGCTTCCAAGCGCGCTCGAAGGCGGCGCGCACGTTCTCGTGCTGCAACGCGCCGAGCGCGAACGAAAGGCCGGTCCCGACGGCGCCGGAGATACCGAGCGCATCGCCAGAGAGCGCGAGCCCGAATGTCGGAGCGGTCGCCAGCGCGTCGATGTCGGCGGCGAGCCGTTCGAACTCGGGAGGATCGGTCGATGCGACGTAGGACCGATGGTCGCCGTCGATCCGCGCGACCGTCGCGAAGAGCGGCATGTCCGTCGGCGGCTGCAAGCGCGAAAGCAGACCCTTGAACTCGAGTTCTGCGTAGAGCCGATAGAGCGTGTCGTTATCGGGTGGAACGAAACGGCTCGCCGACCAATCCAGCGTGACCGCGAGATCGTCCTTGATCACCGAGACGTCGCGACAGACGCGGGCCTGCTCGCCGTACTGCTCGACCAAGCCTTGGAGTTTGACGGTGCCCGCCAACTCCGGATGCGCGAGCAGATTGTCGAGCGTGCCGGCCGCCTTGATCAGCTTGCTCGCGGTCTTCTCGCCGACGCCCGGAATGCCGGGCAGGTTGTCGGACGGATCTCCCTTGAGCCCGCGATAGTCCGGGAGTTGCGCCGGATCCAGATCGTAGCGTTCGCGCACCGCATCGGGCGTATAGCGGCCGAGGTCGGTGATGCCGCGGCGGGTGGTCAGGATGGTGGTCGATGCATCCACGATCTGCAGCAGGTCCAGATCGCCGGTGACGACCACCGAACGCCGGCCCGACTCGCGCGCCTGGCGCGCGAGCGTAGCGATCACGTCGTCGGCCTCTTCGCCGTCGAACTCGACGATCGGGATGTCGTAGCCGGCGAGCACTTTGCGGACGAGCGGGAACTGCGAGCGGAGTTCGTCGGGCATCGCGGCCCGCTGCGCCTTGTATTCCTTGAACATCGCGACGCGCGCCGCAGGCAGACCCTTATCGAAGGCCGCGATCACGTGCGAGGGCTTCTCGTCGGCGAGCAGTTTGCCGAGCATCATGGTGAATCCGTAGACCGCATTGATCGGAACGCCCGCCGACGTCGTCAGCCCGGGCAGCGCGAAGAACGCGCGGTAGACCAGCCCATACGTATCGAGCAGCATCAAAGTCGTCTCGTCGCTCATCGTATCTCCACATTCGACGAAGCGGCGGTCACTCGCCCGTCGTCTCCGACCCGCAACACCGACAGGACGTAACCGCCGGCCTCCGCGGGGACGAGGAACGCGAAACCATCCGCGGTCGCGCGGACGACCTTCCAATAGACGGCGCGCGTATCGGCAGGCGCGAGGGCGGCGTCTTGCGGCGGTTGGGTACGCCGCGAGAAACCGGGGATCCGGGCATGGTCGCCCGAGGCATCGACCCAAGAATGCCAGGTCGGATACGCCGGTGCGCTCGAAACGGTCGAGGTGACGTCGACGTCGAGCAGGGCCGGCGCACTCTCGAAGGCCGCGCCGCCCGAGGGCGCGCCCCGAGTCAGGCGGACGATTACGGTTCCCGAACCACCCGGCATCTGTACGAGCGCGGTCGTGCCCGCCCGAAGCGGTCCGTCGGGAAGCGTGAGGGTGCTCGCGATCGCGCGTCCCGGCGCGTCCAACGCCAGCGACGCGACGTTCCATTCGATTGCGCCGTCGCGCACGAATGCGGCGCCGACGCGAACCGCACCGGGTGCGTCGGAGATGCGGAACGAGGTCGCGCCCGCACCGCTCGCCGTCGGAACGACGACGAACTCCGCGCCGAGCGCGTCTTCGAGCGTCAGCAACGCATCGCCGACCGAGCCCGCGTCGCTCGCGCTTGCACGCACGGTCTCGCCCGCACGATAGAGCACTCGATCCGTTACGACGTGGACGCCCGCGCTCGAGTCATCCGAGGTCGCATCGTCGACCTGTGCGACGACCTCGACCTGGGCGGCATCGGATGCGGTCGCATCGCCGGCAAGATCCGCCGTCGCCACGAGCAATGACGAACCGAGCGGCGCGCTCGAGAACGAACCGCGCGCGAAGCCGTTGGCGTCAAGCGCGATCTGTTGACGTTGGACGTCGCCGCCGTGCCGCAGCTCCACGACCGCCCGCAGGGCGCCGGCCGGACGACCGTTCGCGGCGTCGATCGCGACGACCGTGAAGTTCGCGGTCGTCCCGAGCGCGATCCGTTCGCGATCGGGAAGGACCCGCAGCCCGATACGCGCGGTCGGTACGATGAAGCGCGTGTCCGCGGTCGCAGCGCCGGACTGCAAGCTCACGCCGTACGTCGATGCGAGCCCGTCGGTCGGATGCGGTACGATGGCGCTCGCGAGTCCGTCCGCGCCGGTGGTCACCGTTTCGTCGAGCCAGGTCGTGAGCCCCCACGCGTTCGCCACGTCGCCGCCGACGTGCGGCGACCGTACGACGGTCACGCGTACCGGCACGCCTGCGGCGGCCACGCCGCCACGCATCGCGCGAACGCGCAGCGGAATATCCGCACCGGCAGCGCACGGTCCGTCGCATTGCGTCGAGACGGCGAGCGCGAGTCCGCCCGCATTCCCATCGACGTGGACGGTAGTACCGCCGACGCCGCCCTCGGCGGTCGCGAGGATCGCGTAGTCGCCGGCGCGCGCACCGGCCGGGATCCCGAAGGAGGTCGAGAACGCGCCGGCCGCATCTAGCGGAACGCTCGTCTGCGCGATCAGATCCGGACCGTTCCGCAAGACGATCTGGGCGGTCCCGGCGGCCGCGTGGAGTGCGGACCCGCGACGCGTGCGCGCGAACCCGGCGATGCGGACCGTGTCGCCCGCGTGCACGACGGCGGAATCGGTCCGTATCGCCACGATCGCGGTCGGAAGCGGCGCTTGCGGTAGCGGCGAGACGAATGCGTAGCTCTTCCCCCACTGCGCCAGCGCGAACGCGGGACGCGCGCCCGACGGCGTCCCCCAGCGCAAGAGCCCATGCTCGTCGGTGAGGCGCGTCGTCAGCCGTCCGCCCGAGAGCAGTTGCACGCGCATCTGCGCGAGGGCTTTGCCGGTGCCGAGGTCGGCGCCGTAGATGGTCAGCTCCGACGGCGTCTGTTTGACGATCAGTCCGACGCGCGTCCGATTCACCCAGACCTGCTCTGCGACATTCCCGCGGCGCGCTTCGACGACGAAGAAGCCTTCCTGCGAGCCGAGCGGCACCGCGACCGTGCTGGTCTGGAACTGATAACCCCCCGGCGGCGTGAACCGCCAGGTCGCGACCGGCTTGAGCTTACGCGTATCGACCGCGCGCGCTCGCGCGTTGGAGCCGGCCGTGACCACGTCGGCCGGGTCGACGGCGTAGGCGGCGAAGTCGACTTCGGCGCTCGAATAGGTGTCGAGGCGGACGCTCGTCGGCTTCCACGGCACGTTTGAGTCCGGCGCGTAGAGGGCAAAGTAGGCGTCCAAGGTATGCATATCGACGATCGGTCGCGCGGCGTCGGCCGTCGCGGCGACGACCACCAACAAGGCGACCCCGCAGATCGCCAGGCGAATCGAACGGAACATGGGTCGGGTCAGCTTCGACGACCCGGCCGCGCCGCCTTGCCTGCAGGGCTTCCGCCTCCATCTACTATAGAACGCACGACAATGACGAACACCCTTCCGCGCGTGCTCGCGCTCGTTATCCTCGCCCTGACGCTGGCCGTTCCGGCCGGCGCCGCCACTCGCACGCCCCGGCCGATGCCGACGATCCGCTTCTCGAAGGTGCCCTTGCACACCGAGTTCGTGGTCGAAGTGAACAAGCGCGGCCAAGTCGTCCGGGTGAAATCGGGCAAAGACTGCCCGAACCTGACCTTCAACGCGCAGACCTACGGGAACGTCCTGCAGATGTGGATCCGCCACCCCGACGGCAGCGCCGAGGTCGGCCTCTACAAGGTCAGCTTCGACTATACGCCCGCCAACCACGCCGTCCACCGCCAGATCGCGCTGGTCAAGGCCGGCGGGAATTGGGGCGACAAGCAAGGCGCGGCCGATCAGATGATGGACCTCTATCGGAAGAACGAATCCAAGGGCGCCGTCAAACCGAATCTTCCGTCGCTCAACGCGATCACCGGCGAGACGCCGCGCCCGAAACCGTAGGGCGGAGAACGGACCCGATGCGCTACGTTAGCTACTACGACGAGCGCGGCGTCGTTCGTCCCGGCGTCATCGAGGGCGATTCGATCCGCACGATCGACGCGCCCTCGCTTCGCGACTTCATCGCGCTCCCTCGAGGCGAGCGAGCATCCCATCTGACCGACCGGATGGCGCCGTTCGCCGGAACGCGCCTGGACGCACCGATCCGGCCGGCGCGCAACGTCTTCTGCGTCGGACGGAACTATCTCGAACACGCCCTCGAGGGCGCGCGCGCGCTCGGCAAGGATCTCAAACTTCCCGACGTCCCGACCTTCTTCACCAAAGCCACCACGGCGGTCGCCGCACCCGACGCGACGCTGCAACTGCAGGCGAGCGTCTCTCCCGCCTACGATTTCGAAGCCGAGCTCGCGGTCGTCATCGGAACGCGCTGCCGCGACGTCGCCGAGGCGCGCGCGCTCGACGTCGTCTTCGGCTACACGTGCTTGAACGACATGACCGCGCGCGATCTCCAGCGCGCGCATATGCAGTGGTTCAAGGGCAAGAGCCTCGACGACACCTGCCCGATCGGCCCGTGGATCGTCGACGCCGACGAGATCGGCGATCCGCAGACGCTCGGCATCGCGATGCACGTGAACGGCGTCGAGAAACAGCGGAGCACGACCGCGCAGATGATCTTCTCGATCGCCTGCGTGATCGCCGAACTGAGTCGCGGCATGACGCTGCTGCCCGGCGACGTGATCGCGACCGGCACGCCGGAAGGGGTCGGCTTCGCACGCACGCCTCCCGAGTTCCTCGCGGACGGAGACGCGCTCGACGTCACGATCGATCGCATCGGCACGCTCCACAACATCGTGAGGATCACCTGATGTTCAAATGCTTCGGCACCGCAATCGCTGCAGTAGGTCTGCTCGTCATGCCGCTCGCCTCTTCGGCCGCAAACGTCCCCCCCGCTTCGCTCGCGACGTCGTACGCGCAGTTCGGATTCGATCTCCTGCGCGTCGTGCGCGTCGACGAGCCGACCAAAAACGTCTTCATCTCGCCGACCGGCATCGCGGTCGCGCTCGCGTTCGCGGCCGATGGTGCACGCGGCAGGACGCGCGACGGCATGTTGCGCGTGCTGCACGCGACCGGCTCGACCGGCTCGTTCGATGCGGCCAACCGCGCGCTCGCCGAGGGGATCGCGAAGACGACCGCCGTCAAGCTGACGATGGCCAACGCCCTGTGGTTGCAGACGGGCTTCGCGGTCGAGCCGCGCTTCGTCACGACCGCGCGTCGGGTCTTCGGCGCGCAGGCCGCCAATCTCGACTTCCGCAAGAGCGGCGCGGTCGATACCGTCAACTCCTGGGCGAAGGCGCATACGAACGGCCTGATCCCGAAGGTGCTCGATACGATCGACCCGTCGACCGTCGTGATGATCGCCAACGCGATCGCGTTCGACGGCAAGTGGACGCTCAAGTTCGACAAAGCCGCGACCAAGACGCATCCGTTCCACGTCGCCTGGACGTCGACCGGCAGCGTGAAGATGATGAACAACGCGGCGAAGTACGACTACGCCGAGGGGAACGGGCTGCAGACGATCCGGCTTCCCTACGCGGACGGGTCGTTCGCGATGTACGTCGTGCTCCCGAAGGACGCTGCGACGCTCGATGCGTTCGTCAAGAACGCCTCGGCCGCAAGTTTCGAAACGCTACGCACGTCGCTCGTCGAGCGGAAGGGTTCGATCGGGCTGCCCCGCTTCCACATCGCCTTCAACCGGAAGATCAACGGGGATCTGGCGCGACTCGGAATGTCGCAGGCGTTCCAACACGACGCCGATTTCGGCGGTATCCACCCGGCCCCGCCGGTCATCGCGATCGGCGACGTCCACCACGCATCGTATCTGAACGTCGACGAGAACGGTACGCAGGCCGCCGCGGTCACCACCGTCGGGATGAAGATGCTCTCGATCCGGGTCGAACAGCCGCCCTTCACGATGGTCGTGGACCGCCCATTCGTTGTCGCGATCCGCGACGAGACCAGCGGACAACTGCTCTTCCTCGGCACGATCGTCCATCCGGAATGATCGTCGACGTCTTGATCTGGCTCGCTGTCGCCGGCCTCCTCGGCATCGGCGTCGCCGCGATGATCGTGCCGAGCGCGCTCTCGCAGCTCTTCGGTGCCCCGGTGACCGAGCCCAACGCGATCGTGTTCGTGCGCGCGGCGGGCGCACGCGACATCCTGATCGGAGCCATCCTCGCCTACGCACACGCCCGCGACATCCCGACCATCGTGACGGTGACGCTCGCGGCGGGTGCACTCCTGGCGCTGACGGACTTCGCCCTCACGCGGCACCTCTCGCACGCCGTCGGCGTCGTCGGCTTCGCGATCCTGACTTACCTCTCCATCGTTAGATAGCGCAGGTTTCGCACGGAGCGTACGCTAACGCTCGCCCTCTATGATCGTGGCCGTTTCGCGTGAGGCGGCGCCCGGCGAACGCCGCGTCGCGCTCGTACCAGAGACCGTTGCCAAACTCGTCAAAAGCGGAGCGACCGTTCGGGTCGCGCGCGGGGCCGGAGAACGCGCCGCGTTCCCGGACGCGTTCTACACGCAGGCCGGAGCGTCGCTGGCCGACGACCCGGCCTCGCTCGTCGCCGACGCCGACGTCGTGCTCTGCGTCGGGCGTCCCGACGACGCGCTCCTCGCCGCGATGAAGCCCGGGGCCGCGCTGGTCGGCTTCCTAGCCCCGCTCGGCGACGCGGAGTACGTCGCGCGCCTGGCCAGATCGGGCGTGACCGCGTTTGCGATGGAGATGATCCCACGCATCACGCGCGCCCAGTCGATGGACGCGCTCTCCTCGCAGAACAATATCGCCGGCTACAAGGCCGTGCTGATCGGCGCGAGCTACCTGCCCAAGTTCTTCCCGATGCTGACCACTGCGGCCGGTACGATTCCACCCGCCAAGGTGTTGGTGCTGGGCGCCGGCGTCTCCGGATTGCAGGCGATCGCGACCGCCCGCCGCCTCGGCGCGGTCGTGACCGGCTATGACGTCCGAGCCGCCGCGCGCGAACAGGTCCAGTCGCTCGGGGCTTCGTTCCTGGAGTTCGATATCGGCGATGCCGAGGGCACCGGCGGCTACGCCAAAGAGCTGACGCCCGAACAGGCCGAAGCGCAGAAGCGCTTCATGGTCGAGAACATCGGCAAGAACGACGTCGTCATCACGACCGCCCTCGTCCCCGGCAGGCGCGCGCCGATCCTGGTGACCGACGACGCGGTGGCCGCGATGGCGCCGGGCTCGGTGATCGTGGATCTGGCGGCCGAAGCCGGCGGCAACTGCTCGCAGACCAAGCGCGACGAGATCGTCACCTCCGCGAACGGCGTCACCATCGTCGGGACGACCAATCTTCCGTCGACGATGCCGTACGACGCGAGCCGGCTGTACTCGCGCAACGTCTTCGCGTTGCTCGCACCGATGATCAAGGACGGCGCGTTCGCGCCCGACTTCGAGGACGAGGTCGTCAAGGGCGCGTGCGTCGC
>JBEPVY010000048.1:0-14659 GCA_041690835.1 Vulcanimicrobiota bacterium
GATTCGAAGGAGTACGAATGATTTCTCTAGGTAAGTTCGCCATCGCCGCTGGCCTAGCACTGGCAGTTTCCGGGGCGGCGCTGGCGGCCCCCAACGCCATGAACCACATGACCAATGCCATGTCGACCCACGCGATGACCATCAATATGGGCGCCCAGAACAAGTCCGGTCAGGACGGCCAGGCTTGGCTCAAAGACACGCCCGGCGGCCTCTGGGTCAAGGTGATGGTCCACAACGAACCGCGCGGCGCAAGCGAGCCGGCCCACATCCACATGGGCACCTGCGCGAAGCTCGATCCGGCCCCGTGGAAGGCGCTCTCGAATATCGTCGGTGGCAACTCGGTCACGACCCTCAAGGGCGTGACGATCGCCTCGATCAAGAAGGGCCACTACGCGATCAACGGCCATCAGAGTGCAGCGAATCTGAAGCACTACGTGACCTGCGGCGACCTCTAGGGGCGCTCGCGGTTCTGCTTCCCGAAGGCGTGGCGCCAAGGCGCCGCGCCTTTCTGTTTTCGTCGCCGTCGAAGGCTCTGGCCCGGAACTGACTAACGGTATTCGGGATGGCAGATACACCCCGTTCCGGCCCGACCATACCGATCATCGTCTCGGTCGTGTGGGGCTTGCTCTTCTTCGCGGGGGTGCTGGCGGCGATGATGTCGCCGATGATGTTCGACGACGAAACCGCGCTGCACAATCCGCGCGTCGTCGGCATGTTCTTCGGGGTCGTCTCGTTTCCGATTCTGTGCCTCGTCTCGATCGTCGCGACGTGGCTGACGTGGCGTTTTACCCGCGATGCGGCCGTCTTGAAGCGCCGCCGACTTCCGCTCATCGCGGCGGCGCTGCCGATCCTGTCGATCATCGTCTTCGCGATCGCTGCCATTCTGCAGGGCGACGCGCCGTTCGGCAGCTGACGCGCGGCCTGCCCGGCGGCTAGGCGACCTTTGCGTTGTTGCGGTGGAAAAGGCCGACCACAAGACCGGCGACGGCCAGGCAGAGCGGCACGGCCAGGCCGTCGATGATCGTCAACGCGAGCGGCCTCTGCTCGAACTGGTGGATTTCGAACAGATTGGTCGTGAACAGACCGATTCCGAAGAAGAGGCCGAACTTGATGCCATGCATCGGCGGATTCGGGTCCGTCGTTGCGTGCAAGGCCGTCTCGACCACGAACCCGATGATCAGGGCGATCACGAACGCCCAGATGAGCGGCGCGTAACTCCCGTCCGGGACGGCCCCGGAAGCGGCTTGCCAGGCCTTCCCAAGAGCCATATACCAGATCGCCTGGACCGCGTAGTAGGCGATGCCCGCGGCGAGCGCCGAGACCGGATTGAAGCGCATGCTAGCCTCCTCCTTAAGAGAGTTAGAGCCTTCGCCTGGACAGCCGGGAGTCCCGGTGCTAAAATGGAATGGCCTATATAGTTAGGTGGAGGTAGTCCGTTGGCCCGGAAGAAATCGCCGACCTTGACCGAGGTCGAGCAGCAGATCATGGAAGTGCTTTGGGACGCCGGCAGCGGGACGGTCGCCGAAGTGACCGAGGCGCTGACGAAATATAAGAACGTCGCGTTCAATACCGTCCAGACGGTTCTGCGTATCCTCGAAGATAAGCGCTACGTCAGGCATCGCACCGAAGGTCGCGCGTTTCGGTACCTCGCGGTCGTCGATCGCGACACGGCTTCTACCAGCGCCGTGAACTATCTGCTGCGGCGTTTCTTCGACGGGGATCCCGGAAAGCTCGCCATGAATCTGATCGAGAACGAACGCCTCTCGCCCGACGAACTCGCCCGCCTCAACGAACTGATCGAGAAGGCGAAAGCCTAGCCATGATCGAGGCGCATGTGGTTGCGGCTCTGGTCAACTCTACGTGGCAGAGCGCGCTCGTGGCGCTCGTCGCGTTCGTCGCGCTGCGACTCTTCACCAACGCGAGTGCCACGGTCCGCTGCCTCGTGCTCTACGGCGTGCTCGCGATCGTCGCAGTCCTCCCGTTCGCCGACCTCGCCGCTTCGCTGAACGCCATGAGGACGCCGACGCCGATGGCCTGGCGGAGCGTCGTCCGTCCGGTTACGGCGCGCGCATCGCTTGCGCTCTTCGCACCGCCCGCAGCGTTCGCGACATCGCCGGCCGAACCGTCGCTCGACGAGCGCGTCGCCCTCGGCATCGGCGCGGCCGCACCCTGGCTCGAGCGCGGGTGGCTCGCGATCGCGTTATTGCTCGCCGGACGACTCGTCTTCGAAACGCTCCGCTTGCTGGTCGCCAAGCGTCGCGTCCGCCCGATCCAACGCGAGATCGAACTGCCGATCGCTTCGCGCGCGTTCCGAATCGGTGCCTCCGATGGCATCGAGACGCCTTGCGTACTCGGGCTCTTCGATCCGGTCGTGGTCCTCCCGTGGTCGCTCGCGCGCTCGCTCTCCGACGACGATCTGGCGCGCGTCGTACTTCACGAAGCCGCCCACGTGCAGCGGCGCGACGACTGGATCCACCTGTTGGAACGCATCTTGCGGGTCGTACTGTTCTTCAATCCGCTCGTGTATGTGATCGGCCGCCGCCTCGCCGTGGAACGAGAGATCGCGTGCGACGATCTGGCGGTCGCGCGGAGCGGCAACCGGCTCGCGTATGCGTCCTGTCTCTCGAGCCTGGCCGCGTATCTCTCGAGCGCTCGTCCGGCGCCGACGCCCGCGCTCTTCAGCGGTCGCCGTCAACTCGTCGTACGCGTCGAACGATTGCTCGACTCCGCGCACGATGGCTCGACCAGGATCGGCGGGCGCGCACTGGTCGCATTCGCAGCGATCGGCGCGGTTGCGTTCGTGGTGGCGCACTTCGGGATTCCGGTCCGCGCGCAGACCGCCATGGTCGATGCGCCCCGGATGAAGGCGCAGCTCTGGACACCGCGTCTCCCGGTCGCAAGCGTCGTGCATAAGCCGCAGAACGCGCCGCGTGCCCGCGTCGCGCGATCCGCTCCGGTCCGCCGGACCGCGCCGCGCGAACCCGCCGTCGTGGAGTCGAAACGCGGGTTGCCGGTGCGGATCCTACGCCCGGTCTCGCGCCGAACGGTGAGCGAGATCGTCCTGTTGCGCAAACACGACGTCGACTTGAAGTTCGTCGCGGACGTGGATGCGGCGGTCCACGTGGAACTCGCGTCCGAGGCGATCGTGGCGCTTCGCGAGCACGACGTCTCGCCCGAATACATGGCGAGCCTGATCGGCGCCGGCGTGCGCACCAAGTGCGGCTTCGACTTCGTCCGCATGCACGATCACGGCGTGACGCCGGAAGTGGTCGCGGTCGTGATGCGTCGCTTCGGCGAGGTCCGCGTCAAGCAACTGGTCCGGCAAGCAGACGCGGGGGTCTGAGGGCCCCCGCCGCGAATCGTCGCGCAGGAGGTTCTTGAATGACCGTCCCTCGCGCGAACGATTTTACGATCCGAGTCGCCACCATCAACGGCTCCGGTAGCCAGTCATCCAACCTGGTGCTGACCAACGCCATCTTCCGCCTCGGCATTCCGGTCGCTCCCAAGAACGTCTTCCCCTCGAATATCGAGGGCTTGCCGACCTGGTTCGACGTCCGCATCTCCCCCGAGGCCTACAAGTGCCGGTCGCGCGACATCGATCTGCTGGTCGCGCTCAATCCGGCGACCTGGGCGACCGACGTCCCGAGCGTCAAGCCGGGCGGCGTGGTCGTCCACGAGGCCGCCTACCCGATGAACGGCGACGTCGTGCGCGACGACCTGACGTACTACCCGATCCCGTTCGCGCAGATCGCCAAGGAGCACATCGAGGCCGGCGATCTCCGCAAGTACCTCGTGAACATGATCTACGTCGGCGTTCTGGCCGAACTGCTCGGCATCTCGCCCGAGATCATCGAAGCCTCCGTCCGCGGCCAGTTCAAGAGCAAGCCGAAGGCCGTCGACACGAACATGAAAGCCGTCGGGCTGGGCATCGCGTACGCCAAGGAACATCTCACCAAGACCGATCCGTATCGGTTGGAGCCGATGACCGGCAAGACCGACGGGCTGATGTTCATGGACGGCAATCGCGCCGCGGCGCTCGGCTGCGTGATGGGCGGATGCACGGTCGCCGCCTGGTACCCGATCACGCCCTCGTCCTCGCTCTGCGAATCGTTCATCGCGCTCTGCGACAAGTATCGCGTCGATCCGGAGACAGGCGTCAAGAACGTCGCGATCATCCAGGCCGAAGACGAACTCGCATCGATCGGCATGGTGATCGGCGCGGGCTGGGCCGGCGCGCGCGCGATGACCTCGACCTCCGGTCCCGGCATCTCGCTGATGGCCGAGTACGTCGGCTACGCCTACTTCGCCGAGATCCCGGCCGTGATCTTCGACGTGCAGCGGGCCGGGCCGTCAACGGGTCTTCCGACGCGCACGATGCAGGCCGACCTCGCGTTCGCCTATGCGCTCGGCCACGGCGATACCAAGCACATCGTCTTGCTCCCGGCGACCATCGAAGAGTCGTACGAGTTCGCGATGCAGGCCTTCGACCTGGCGGATCGTTTCCAGACGCCGGTCTTCGTGCTGCTCGATCTGGACCTCGGCATGAACGCGTGGTTGACGCAGCCGCTCGCCTATCCGGAGAAACGCTTCGATCGCGGCAAAGTACTGTCGGCCGAAGATCTGAACAAACTCGAATCCTGGGGCCGCTATCGCGACGTCGACGGCGACGGCATCCCATACCGTACGTTGCCCGGAACGAACCACCCCAACGCCGGCTTCTTCACGCGCGGCACCGGTCACGACGAGCAGGCGCGCTACTCCGAGTTGCCCGACGTCTGGCAGCGCGGACTGGACCGTCTCGTGCGCAAGCACGATACCGCGCGCAACGTCGTGCCCGCACCGATCCTCGAAGAGAACGGCCATCCAGCCGCGATCCTGGCGTTCGGTACCAGCCACCACGCGATCGTCGAAGCCCGCGAACGTCTGCACCAGGACGGCGTCGAGACCGACTACGCGCGCATCTGCGCGTTGCCGCTCTCGCCGGACCTGGCGGCCTTCATCGGCCGGCACGAGCGGGTCTACGTGGTCGAACAGAACCGCGACGGCCAGCTCTACGGCATCCTGCGCCAAGAGCTGCCGACCCATCTGATCTCGCGCTTACACTCGGTTCGCCATTACAACGGCGTGCCGATCGACGCACACGCTATCATCGATCCGCTGCTCGAGGCCGAACGTGCCCCGGCCGTGGTCGCGGAATAGGGGACGACATGGCAAGCGACGCACCAGTCAACGTCAACCTGATCGGGCTCACGCGCGACGTCTACAAGGGTCTGCCGACCACGCTCTGCGCGGGCTGCGGGCACAACTCGATCACCAACCACCTGATCAAAGCGCTCTTCGATTTCGGCGTCCAGCCGCATCTGCTCGCGAAGATGAGCGGCATCGGCTGTTCGTCCAAGACGCCCGCCTATTTCGTGGATCAGGCGCACGGCTTCAACAGTCTCCACGGGCGGATGCCGTCGGCCGCGACCGGCGCGAAGCTCGCCAATCGCGAGTTGGTCGTGCTCGGCATCTCGGGAGACGGCGATACCGCCTCGATCGGACTCGGGCAGTACTGCCACATGATCCGACGCAACGTCGACGTGACCTACTTGGTCGAGAACAACGGTTGCTACGGTCTGACGAAGGGCCAGTTCTCGGCGACCGCCGATGTCGGTTCGACCATGAAGAACGGCCGTCCGAACGAGTACGAAGTGATCGACGTGTGCGGTCTCGCGATCGAACTCGGCGCGACCTTCGTCGCGCGGTCGTTCTCCGGCGACGGCAAGCAACTCGTCCCGCTCCTGCAGGCGGCCTTCGCGCACAAGGGCACGGCGATCCTGGATATCGTCAGCCCGTGCGTGACCTTCAACGATCACGTCGGTTCGACCAAGTCCTACGCATACGTGAAAGAGCACGACGTACTGTTGCACGCGCCGGATTTCATCAAGGCGAGCAAAGAGGTGACGGTCGACTACGAGCCCGGGACGGCGCAAGAGATCGACTTCGAGGACGGTTCGAAGGTGATCCTCCGCAAGCTCGAGCGCGAGTACGATGCGACGGATCGCATCGCCGCGCTCGAGACGATCCACAAAACGCGAGAAGCCGGCGAACTCGTCACCGGCTTGCTCTTCATCCAGACGGCTACCCCGGATCTCTCGACCCGCGAGAAGCTTCCGGCCGGGCCGCTCGCGCGTCTCGACGAAGCGGCGCTCCGCATCTCGCGCGACGACTGGGCGACGTTGATGGCGACCTAGAGAACCCTAAGCGACGACCAGGTCCTCTTTGTCGATCAGGGCGTAGAGATTGTCGTTCTCGAGCGTGATGCGGTTCTGTAGCGCGCCGGCGACGGTCGTGGTCTCCGTAATGAAGCTCGAGCGGTGGGCTTCGATCGCGCCGGTCTCGATCCACTTCGCATAGTAGGTGTTGAACGTGACCAGCAGGTCGCCCATCGTGCGCTGGTACTCCGCCGCCGTATCGCGGACTTCCGGGCTGGCACTCGCGAGCATGATCGGATACATCGACTTGTCTTCGATCGTCAGATGCACCCGAAGGACGCCGGAGAGTTTCGCGAGATTGATGCGAAGGTCTTGAGCCTCGCCGTCGGCGAGGAGCGAGGCGATGACGCCGACGATGCGCTCGAGTTCGGCGTGTTGCTTGCGATAGATCGCGGTCTGCATCGGAAAGAGCTCCCAATTAGAAGTGGATACCCGGTCATATGCATGACAACGGGTCGAGGGATCGCCTGGATTGGAATTGAGGGCTCGTTCTAGACCGCGGCGGCGACCCGGAGCGACTCGCTGGCGCGGGCCACGATCTGGGCCTGGGCGGTCTTGAACGCGGCGACCGCGCTCGGGTCGAAGTGCAGGCCGCTCTCGCGGGAGATTTGATCCATTGCGTGACCGGCCGAAATACCGGCCCGGTACGGACGTGTGTGCATCATCGCGACGAACGCATCGGCAACCGCCACGATCCGTCCCAGGATCGGGATTGCCTCGCCCTTGAGCCCGGCGGGATAGCCGGCTCCGTCGAAGCGCTCGTGATGGGTCCGTGCGATGCGCTCGGCGGCCTGGAAGATGCGCGAACGCCCGGCGTCGCCCAGGATCTTTGCGCCGGCCTCGGCGTGGCCGCGGACCAGTGCGGTGGTCTGCTTCGTCAGGGGTGCATTGCTGCCGAAGAGACCGTCGGTGAACGTGAGCTTGCCGATGTCGTAGACGGCGGCCGCGTCGTGGAGCAGTTCGATCTCGTCCGCGGCCAGATGCATATTGCGCGCGATGATCACAGCGATGTCGCGGACCGCGCGCATCTGGCGAGCCGTGCCCGGATGGCGCAGGTCCATCGCCTGGAGCAGACGATCGATCGCGCCGCGCTCTTGGGCCGCGATCGCGTTGCGGAACTCGTTGATCTTCTTGCCGTCATCATCGTTCATGCGCTCGGCCTCGCGTCGAAGCTCGCTCAACGCAGCCAGATTCCGGACCTGAGCCGTGAACTCCATCGTGTCGACCGGCTTGCGGAGCAGCGAGTTGACGCCGCCCCGGAACGCCTCTTTGATGACATCCTTATCGTCGCTCGCGGTGACCATCAGCACCGGCACGCTCGCGCGATGAGGCATTCCGCGTAGCTCGCGCGTGAATTCGACGCCGTTCATCCCGGGCATCCCGTAGTCGATCACGACCAGGCCCGTCTCCATGCCGGCGATCCACCGTAACGCTTCCGCAGGAGAGACGAATGTCATGACGTTGCAATCCGTCGCGGTCTTTACGACCCGCGCGAACAGCTCGAGATTCGGAGCATAATCATCGACGATGACGACGGTCTGCATGGAGAAGTCCCCTGAAGATGTAGTAAACCGGTACCGCGGCTATAAGTATTGCCAGCCCTGTGAGGCTGTCGCCTGGCGACTTAAAGAAAAGATTCAGTACGATTGCCCAGGCCGTCAGGCCGAAAAGGGCCGTCGTGACCGGATGGCCGGGCATGCGGAAGCCGATGGCGACTCCGGAGCCTCTATCGCGCTCTCGGAAGACGAAGAGCGCTACCGCGGCGAGGCCGAAGAACACGTCGTCCACGGCGGTCACGTAGTTGAGGATCTGGTCGTAGCGCCCGATCGCGAGGATCAGGACGGTGACCACGCCCTGGACGACGATGGCCGCGATCGGAACGAGCGTGAGCGGATGAAGCTTGGCCAGAAAGGGGAAGAACGTCTTGTCCTCGGCCATCTGGAAATAGACGCGCGGCGAGACCAGGATTTGATTGCTCAGGAAGCCCAGCGTCGAGAGCGCGATCAACAATGCTACCAGTCTCTCGCCGAGCGGCCCGAAGACGGCCCGCGCGACGTCGGACGACGGCGTCGCGGTCGCGGCCAGGCCGCCCTCGCCCAAGACCCGCAGGTCGATCACCGTCACCGCGAGGTAGAGCACGACCACGCCGATCACGCCATAGATCATCGCGCGCGGGAGCGATCGTGCCGGATCCTTGAGCTCGCCGGTCATGAACGACGCGGTCTGCCAACCGCTGTACGAGAAGAAGACCGGGACCAGCGCCAGGCCCATCACGCCGAGCAGCGCGGGCGAATGGGTGAGCGTGTCCTGCACGTGCTGCGCCGCGATACCGGCGTTGGGCGCGAAGATCCCGACGACGACGAGACCGGCAAGTGCCGCGATCTTCGCGATCATGAAGACGTTCTGCGTGGTGGTGCCGGTGCGGACGCCGAAACAGTTCACGGCGGTAAGGATGACGATCAGCACGCCGCCGACCAGTCGCTCGTCCAGGTGCAATCCGGAGAGCGGCGTGACGTAGGCGCCGAGGGTGACGGCGGCGCTCGCCATGCCGCCGCTCTGCGAGACGAGCAGCAACGTCCAGCCGTACGCGAACGCGACGACCGGATGGAACGCATCGCGGATATAGGCGTAGAGTCCGCCGTCGGCCGGGCGGCGCGCCGCCAGCTCCGCGAACAGGAACGCGCCGAGCAGTGCGAAGATCCCGCCGATGCACCACGCGATCAGGATCAACGGCGTCGTGTGCAGCTGCTTGGCCACGACCGATGGATTGCGGAAGATCCCCGATCCGATGATCCCACCCATCACGATCAAGGCGGCGTCGGCGGGTCCGAGACGTCGGGCTAGGCGAACGGCCACGAGCCCCACTCCCTCGTGCAGGCAGGCGCCTCCTGCGGCAAGACTCCGCGCGCGGACGCGAGAACCACGGACCATGCTGATTTCAACGCTGGTACTCGCCGCCGTAGCCGCACTGCCGACGACCGTCGCGCAGGCACCGGCCGCGCCCTACGTGCTCAACAACGGTCCGTGTCTCGACTCGCCGCGCAGCGTTCCGCAGTCGCTCCAGCCGCCCGCCGTCAAGGCCACGCAGATCGTGAAGATCGACATGGTCGTCTCGACGTCGACGATGACCACGGGTGAGACCATCGGCTTTCTCTATACGCTCGAAGACGGCACGACCTGGCTCGGGCAGCGTACCGCGCAGTATATCTCGCCGGCGGGCGCGCAACAGATCAATCAGTTGCTCGCCTCGACCCATCTGCCGACCAGTACGGTGACGAGTTTCCCGCCACAGACGCGACTGGGCGTGAAGACGAACTATCTGCAGTACTTCCAGATCAAACTGCCGACCGAAGCGCTCGATCCGTTGGGCGTACATCTGACGCCATGCGTCGCATGGCCGAGCACCCGGCCGTTGCCGGACCCGACCGTCTGACCTCTTAGAACGCCTCGACCCCGTTCGGTGACCCGTTGCCCGTCGGGCCGCTGTATCCCAGCCCCGACGTGCACAGGTACGTCAAGCAGAGCGAGTTCGCTCCGAGAATGATGTTGTTGAGCGAGCTCGCATTGGCGTACGCGCGCGATGCGCCGACGGTTCCCGCGCCGTTGCCGGCCAGTGCGTACATGCCGGCGACGATCGGCGCCGAGACGCTGGTGCCGCCGAAGACGTTCCAACCCTGGTTCGACTTGCTCGCGAAGTACGTGTCGTACACCGAGACGCCCGGCATCGGATCGGCGATCGCGGCGACGTCGTTCACGGTGCGGCGCCTGCAGAAGATATCGTGCTGCCACGACGGCTTTGCGATGTACGCGCTGCATCCGCTGCCCGTTTTTCCCCAGGCGAGTTCCAAGAAGAACAGATCGTTGAGGATCGGGAGCAGCGTAGTGCCGCCGACGGCGGTCACGTGCGACGAACTCGCGGGCCAGCCGACGCCGTAACCGTTGTCGCCGGCACCGGCCACGATCGGCACGCCCGGGAAGTTCCACTTCGAGTCTTGTGCCGCAACGGTGGCGGTCTCGGGTGTCGTGTAGCTGTTGCTCACGACCGTCGCCCCGAGTTTGACGGCGGTCGCCACCGATGCGGTCAGGTCGTCGATGTCGGAGGACGACGCGTCCACCACCAACAGGTGACATTGCGGGCAGACGGCCGAGGCCATGTCGAGGTCGATCGAGACTTCTTGCCCCCACGCCTCGTCGGCTTTGGGGAGCGCACTCGAGCCGGATTGTCCGGCGAAGCGCAGGCAGCCGTTCGCGCTCGAGCAGGCCGGCAGGCCGAATGTCGAGCGATAGACGGCGAGATCTTTTTCGGCATTCGGATCGCTCATCGCGACGACGATGCCGATCGTCTGACCGGTGCCGCCGCTCGTCGGAATGTTGTACGCCTCTTGGAGATCGTCGGGTTGGTAGCCCGGGATCAGCGCCGAGACCAGGCTGAGGGAGGCCACAACATCGAGTCGGCGGATCGCGCCGCACGATGCGTTGCCGAGGAGTGGAAGGCCGCAGACCGAGAGCAGCTTGGGTGAGCTGGCGTTGTTGATCGGAATCGCGCGTGCGCCGATCGGAATGGCGCGGGCGCCGATCGGGATCGCGCGAGCGCCGATCGGAATCGCGCGAGCACCGCTCGTCGTGGTGCCGGGAACTTGAGCCGCCGCAGCGTCGCCCGCCGTAACGGGCGGAATCGCGTGGCCGCCACCGGAGCAGGCCGAAATCCCCGCGGCCAATACGAGGGCCACAAAGGTTCTGAGGTTGCCTGACACGATCGATTTCATGTGAGAGTGTCCGATGGGTTTGTGCGCCACCCGCTCGCTTGTAAGTATAGCTAACATTAGGCTATCAAGGCCAAGCTTTACACCATCTAAACAATTCTCCTAGATGCTATAGCCCTCGCCGTTGGCCAGGACTACGGCGATCATGGCCTCGACGATCTCGGGGTCGAACTGGTGCCCGGAATGGCGCGAAAGCTCCCGGATTGCGACGTACGGTGAGAGGGGTGGTCGGTAGGGCCGACGGCCGACCATGGCATTGAAGCAGTCGGCGACGCTCACCAGCCTGGCTGCCAAGGGGATATTCTCGCCTTTGAGCCCGTTCGGGTAGCCTGTGCCGTCCAGGCGTTCGTGGTGGTCGCGGATGGCCGGGATGAACTCGGCCAGGTCCGGGGTTCCGGCGATCAGCTCGACCCCGTCCATCGGGTGCCGCTGGATGATCTTCCGTTCCTCGATCGTCAGGCCGCGCGGGGCGTTCAGGATCTCGTCCGGGGTCGAGATCTTCCCGATGTCGTGGAGTAGCCCGCCGCGTTGGACCAGCAGCGTTTCGCTTGCCGAGAGGCCGAGTTTGCGCGCGAGCCGGGTGCACCACGACGAAACCGCGCGGGAGTGCTCGGCCGTGATGACGTCTTTGGCGAACAGGCGTGCGATCAGGTCGTTGATGACGACGTCGATCTCCTCGATCGCATCGCCCGCGATCACGGGTGCGGCGGCGCGCGGGCGTCTCGCGGCGCGCGCGATCGCCTCGATCACCGGCGCTTTGGCGTTCGCGGCGGCGGACGTGCTCGAGAGCAGGGTCGGCAGATACGCGAGTTCGCCGTGTCGTTCGTAGGTCTCTTCGAGCCAGGTCTCGAGTTCGCGCGTCTGCGACCCGTTCGCGAGGTCGACGATACGGTCGAGCAGACCGTCGACGATCAACTCGGCGATCAGCGTCCGATCCGACGGCGGCGCGCCGTTCTCCATGGCTTCGTGCGCGATCTGCCGACGGGCGTTCATGCGGTCACCTCGTTCGGGTAGCGCTCGCGCGACGGCAGCGCTTCGAAGACGCGCGCGATGCCGCCACACTCGCGTCGTCGCATGTCGAGCAACGCATCGGCGACGGCGTCGTGGTTCGACGCGCCGCTCACGTAGGCGCAGAGCGCGACGATCGCGGTCTCGATCGCGCGGATCCGATCGGGTGCGCGGGTCTCGGTCGCGACCTGCGCGAGCAGCGGCTTGGCGTCGTCCGAACGCCCGAGCAGGACCAGCGCGAGGGCGAGCAATAGGCGCGCGCGCAGAGCGCGATTGCTGGTCGTCTCGACCTCCTCGAGCGCGGAAAGGGCGTGCGCGACGGCGTCGCCGGCGTCGCGCATCTGCAAGGCGCCGGCCGCGTAGAGCGCGACCTCGGCCCAGCGGAGCGCGACCCGTTCGGAGCCGGCTTGATTCCGCGCGGTCGGATGGAGCACGCGATAGGCGCGCGCGAAATCGCCTTGCATCGCCGAGCGCATCGCATCGCCCGGGAGAAACGCTTCGTCCGATACCGAGATGTCGTAGTACACGTCGAACGAGCGCAGGGTCGCGTCGATCCGCTCGATCGCCTCGACGTTATTGCGCTCCATCTCGATCTCGAAGGAGCACGCCAGGCAGTAGAACTGGAACTGCAGGTGACCGGACTTCAAGCAGCTCTCCAGCAGCAGATCGAGATAGTCGAGCGCGGCCCGCACGTCTTCGGTGTCGAACGCGATCACGTAGAGGATGCTGTACGCGGTCGTCGCGATGGTGAACTGCGAAGCGATGGTGGCCACGCGGGCGGCTTCGAGCGCGAGTTCGCGCGCTCGTCCGTAGTCGCCCTGATAGAGATACACGTAGGCGGCACCCGCGCTGATGCGTGCGTGCAAGACGTCCTCGCCGGCCTCGCGCTCGAGTGCGACGGCCTTCTCGATCTCGATGCGGGCCGCGTCCGGCTCGTTCGAGAGCTGCAGTCCTTCGGCGAGCGCGGCCGCGATCGAAGCGCGCAACGAGACCGGCAGCGATTCGTCGTCGACGTGTTCGCGCAGCATCGGCAGGCAGTCGAGCCGGTCGCGCCGCAGCAGATCGCGCGCATACAGGTACTTGATCTCGATCATACGCGCGTCGCCGCTCGCGGCGCGCGCGATCGCCTGCGCGAACCAGGCTTCGGCGGTGTCGAAGCGTCCGAGACGCGAATCGATCATGGCGCGGAGCGCGATCACCGAAGCCGGCAGTTCGGCATCCATGTACTGCAGCGATGCGACCACTGCTTCGACCAGGTGCGCGTGACCCTGCTCGATCAGTTCGATGCCCTGTTTCTCGAGGATGTCGATGCACGCGTCGGCCTGACCGGTCTCGAGCCGGAGCGAGAGACATTCGACGAACCGCTTGTAATGGGTGAGCACGTACGCGGCCGAATCCAGCGCGGCTTGTTTCTGAGCCGGGTCGACCGAGCTCAGACGCGCGCGCAACGCCTCGCGAAAGCGATCGTGATAGCGCGGCACGCGGCCGCCCGTGAAGAGGAACGGCGAACGGACGCGAAGTTCGTCGACCTGCCGCGCGAGCGCGTGGCCGCCGATGGCGAGCAAGAGTTCGACCGAGAGTTCGGGCAGATAGTAGGTGGCCAGCAGCGAGCGGAGCGCGTCGGCGTCGTACGCACCGAGCACGCGCTCGATCAGCGGCTCGAGCGCGCGGACCGGCGATCCGTCGCCGCCGTCGGCACCGGGCTCGAGCAGGAAGGCTACCCCGGTCGCCCAGCCGCCGGTCCGCTCCTCGATCGCGTGGGCGGCCCCGGACGCAAGCGAGATCCGCCGGCCGCGCGCGAGCGCCTCGATCTCGTCGTCGGTGAAAGCCAGGTCCGCCTCTCCGACGGGCAGCTCCATCCGGCCGAAGGCGAGCCAGCTGGCGATGGGCAGGTAGTGGGTGGCGCGGGCGCACAGGACCCAGCGGACATTGGTCAAGGTCCGCTCGAGCAAGTGTCCGACGAAGGCATGGGTGAGCGGGTCGCCGTCGGCGTTGTGGAGATTGTCGAAAGCGATCGTCAGGTCGAGGTCCTTGAGATGCTCCTGGAGCCAGACCGCGAGCGAGTGGGTGGGCTGGGGCGAGACGATCGCCCGGCTGTAGGCGCTGCCGAAGGCGACCCGGGCGCCGGGCGCATATGGGGCGAGTGCATCGGCCAGGCCTTGGACGAAGGCGGGCAGCCGGCCGTGCTCCGGGCCGACGTCGAACAGGGCGAACGGCCGCTCGCCGGCGGAGAGGGCATCGAAGAGGGCCACGCTCTTACCGCAGCCGGCCGCCCCTTCGACGACCGTGATCGGAAGCGAAATTGCTCGCTTGAGGCGCTCCGTGAGGCGCCTGCGCTCGACTCGCACCATTCGGCCCCGAACCTTGCCCGGCGAAGGGGGGATACCCTCCGGGGCGAAGTTAGCACTCGCCGCATCCGATTGCTAACGGACGGGGTTATAAGCACACAGATGGACTTCGTTCTTCGACCGCGGGTCGGTCAATTCGAACCGAATGCCGACGTCTTCTTCGATGAAGCGTCGGGGCGTATCGTCGTAAAGGTCGAGCTCGCGGGAGCCGACCCGGACAGCGTGCGGGTCGAAGTGCGCGAACGGAGCCTGGTGATCTCGGGCAACCGGAAAGACGAAACGC
>JBEPVY010000049.1:0-14572 GCA_041690835.1 Vulcanimicrobiota bacterium
TGGCCAAGATCGATCACGAGATGCAGCGGATCCTCGGAACGCTGCTCTCGACGGAGTTGCGCGATCCCCGCTTGGGGTTCGCGACGGTCACGCGCGTCGAAGTGACCGACGACCTCAAGCATGCCAAGGTGTTCGTCTCCGTGATCGGTGACCGACATGTCGCGCGCCAGACGATGGATGCGCTCGAGCACGCCTCGGGCTTCCTGCGCGGCGAACTCGGCCACCGCATCGACCTGCGCTACACGCCCGAACTGACCTTCGTCGAAGACCGTTCGGCCGAACGCGCGATCGAACTCGCCCGGACCATGCGCGAGGACGCGGCCCGCACGGCCACCGCGCCACCGCTCGCCGAGACCGAAGCCGAGGGACAAGCATGATCCAGAGCGACGTGAAGAACTCGACGACCGAAGAGGTCGTCGCCGAACTCCGCAAGCGCGAGCATTTCGTGATGGTCTCGCACGTGAAACCCGACGGCGATACGCTCGGTGCCGGGCTCGCGCTCGGGGTCGCCCTGCGCCGGCTCGGCAAGCGCGTCAACTATTTCCAGCAGGATCCGGTGCCGCGCAATCTGCGGTTCCTACCCGAATCGCAACACGTCGCGCGCGAGCTACCCGCCGATCTGCCGGCCGATGCGCTCTGGGTCTTCTGCGATATGAGCGATTCGGGGCGGGCCGGCGAATATCTGCCCGAGATCGATCGCGCGAACGTGCTCGATATCGACCACCATCTGGGCAACACCCACTTCGGCGCGTTCAACTACGTGATCCCGACCGAATGCTCGACCGGGACGACCCTGATGCATCTGTTGCGCGGGCTCGACGTCGAGATCGATAAAGATATCGCGACCTGCATCCTGACGACCATCATGACGGATACGGGCGGCTTCATGCACAGCAACACGACGCCCGAGGTGCTCGAACTCTCGGCCGAGCTGATCCGTCGCGGTGCCGATAAAGAGCAGATCACCGAGGAGATCTTCTCGAACAAACGTCCGGCCGCGCTCGCCCTGCTCGGCAAGGTGCTCGATGCGATGCGGTTCGGCCACGACGGGCGCTACTGCTACTCGTACGTGGACGAACCGATGCTGGCGGCGACCGGCGGCGACGGCGAAGATATCGAAGACGTCGTCAACGTGCTGCGCGGGATCGAGAACGTCGAAGTCGCGGTGCTCTTCAAGGCGTTCGACGGCGAAGTCCGCGCCAGCCTACGTTCAAGCGGACGCGTCAACGTGCAGGCCGCGGCCGCACGACTCGGCGGTGGCGGACACTTCCGCGCCTCCGGCCTGACCTATCCCGGAACGCTCGCCGAAGCGATCGTCGGCGTCGACGCCGCGCTCGTCGCGGAAGGTCTGTAAACAGACGATCATGACCGTCGTAGCGGGCGCGTTCCTGGTGCTCTTCGGGGGCGCCGCATCCTGGTTGCTCGCGACGAAATTCCCCGGCGCGACCTTCACCCGCATCGGCTACGGCATGATGACGCTCGGCGGCGTGCTCGCCCTCGTCTGGGCGATCGCGGGCGTGCTCTCGTTCGGCGTCGCGGCGGTCATCATCGTCGCGCTCGGCGGGCTCTCGGGCGTCATCGGCGCCCTGCGCAAAGAGCTGCGCTTCGACCTACCGGCGTGAGCATGCTCGGCTTCGTCAACGTCTTCAAGCCGGCCGGCCCGACCTCGGCCCAGATCGTCGCGCGCCTGCGTCGCATCTACGGAACCTATTCGGGCGATCGCAAGATCGCGGTCGGACATCTCGGCACGCTCGATCCGCAGGCCGCCGGCGTGCTGCCGATCGCGATCGGGAAAGCCACCCGCCTGATCCCGTTGCTGACCGATCAGCGTAAAGCGTATGCGTGCACGCTCGTCCTCGGACGTTCGACCGATAGCGGCGATGCGGTCGGCGCGACCTTGGCCGAAGCGCCCGTGCCGCACGACTGGGAAAAGCGCTTGCAGTCGGCGGTCGCCGGTTGCACCGGACGGATCCTCCAGATCCCGCCGATGTACTCGGCCGTGCATCACGAGGGCAAGCGCCTCTACGAACTCGCGCGCGAAGGCAAGACGGTCGAACGCAAGGCGCGCCAGGTCACGATCTACGCGCTCGACGTACTCGGTACCGAAGCGCCCGCGACCGCGCGGTTGCGCATCGCCTGCGGCGAGGGCACCTACGTACGTACGCTCTGCGAGCAGATCGGCGAAGGCGTCGGCGTACCGGCGCATATGGGCGCGCTCGTGCGCGAAGCCTCGGGCCCGTTCGTGCTCTACGAAGCCCGCACGCTCGAGGAGATCGCCGAGGATCCGGACGGCGCGCTGATCCCGCCCGAGAATATCATCCCGTTCCCGACCATCGTGCTCGACCTACGCGCGTCCTCGGATTTCCGCGCGGGCCGGGTCGTGCCGTTGCCTCAGGGCGCGGGCGCGCAGCACGTCTTCGTGCGCGACGAGACGCGCGTGCTGGTCGGCGTCGGCGAAGCCCACGGTGCGCTGCTCGCGCCGCGGAAGGTCTTCGTGTGAGGATCGCCCGCGAAGCGTTCCGCGAGTTGGATCGCCCGCTGGTACTCGCGATCGGCTTCTTCGACGGCATGCATCGCGGCCACGCGGCGTTGCTCCGGACGATGCGTTCGCTGCGGAAGCCGGGCTGGCGTACCGGCGTACTCACCTTCGAACATCACCCCGCTGCGTTCTTGCGCCCGGGTACCGAACCGCCGCTGATCACGACCCCGGACGAACGGCTGCGTCTGTTCGCGGATGCCGGGGTCGAAGAGTGTTTCATGATCCCGTTCGACGCGAGCGTCGCCGGCCTGACGCCCGAGGCGTTCATGCACGACGTGCTGATCGCGCGACTGGGCGTACGCGGCGTGGTGACCGGTGCGACTTTTCGGTTCGGACATAAACGTGCGGGCGACGCGCAGGCGATGGCCGCCTACCTGGCCGAGCGCAACGTCGCCTACGTGCCGCTTGCCAATATCGGCGACGGCGACGAGCGGATCTCGTCGACCCGCATCCGCGGGCTGATCGGCGCCGGCGAGACGGCGCGCGCCGACGATCTGCTCGGACACTCGTATCAGATCCGCGGCGTGGTCGAGCGCGGTGCGGGACGCGGTGCCGGACTCGGGTTCCCGACCGCCAACGTGCCGCCACCGGACAAGTTGTTGCCCAAGGACGGCGTCTACGCGGCGACCGCGCGCTTGGACGGCCGCGACTACGCTTCGCTCGTCTCGATCGGCACCAATCCGACCTTCGGCGAAAACGGACGTACCGTCGAAGCCTGGCTGCGCGACTTCCGCGGCACGATCTACGGCTGCGAGCTCGCCCTGCGGGACTTCCGCTTCGTCCGCGAGCAACGCGCGTTCGCAAGCGGTGACGAACTGATGGCACAGATGCGGGCGGATACGCTCGCGGTGCCGTATCCATCCTTCGGTTCTTGATCGTACACGGAGAAAGGCAACCCATGAAACGCGTCGTCGCACTGCTCGCCATCATCGCACTTGCCGGCTGCGGAGCCGGACCGAGCAACGGCCCGGCGGCCGGCATGCAGGGCGGACCCGCGCCGCTGGTCTCGCCGCTTCCGCTCTCGACCGGCGGAACGCTCGCGCTCGCATCCCTCAAGGGGAAACCGGTCTACCTCAACTTTTTCGCGAGCTGGTGCGGCCCGTGCCAAGAAGAGGCGACCGACGTCGGCAAGCTCGCGCGCAAGTACGCACCGCAGGGACTGGTCACGGTCGGCGTGGACGAGTTGGAGACTCCGGCCAAAGCCGAGCAGTTCCGCAAGGACCACAATCTCTCGTACCAGGCGATCGTGGACGACGGGCGGCTGCGGGATGCCTACAACGTGAACGGCCTGCCGGTCCACATCTTCATCGACCGCCGGGGCACGATCGCGACGTTGCGGGTCGGCGAGATGAGCAAAGCCGAGATCGACGCGGCGTTGCGCGACCTCGTCGCCAAGAACTAGCCTCGGACCGAGTAGCGCGCTCGGCGCTACGCTTGCTTGCCCGGTGGGGCCAAAAGCCCATCTGTGCCATCGTCGTCGCCCGCATGCTTCTGCCGGAGGGAACCGAAGCAAGAGAGCGTGCGTTACTCGGGCATTAGGGAGGTGCTGATGCTCACTCGGATCGTCGCTATCGCAGCCATCGCGCTCGTCGCCGCCACTCCGCTCGCGGCACGAGCCGATCTCTACATGAACTTTCACGGCCTCTGGGCGCTCCAGACGGGGCAAGGTTGCCACATCGACTCACGCAACAGCGTGACGAAGATCAGCGTCGTCCGTTGCGACGCCCATGCTCTCGCCAGCAAGGGCGAAGGCTACAACTACACGGACACCTGGGGTCGTTCGACCTCGGACCCGCGGTACGGCGGCTGCGCGATGCGCGTCACGCTACGCGCTCTCCCGCCCGCGACCCACGTCTACAACGTCGAACTGATGCCGTCCAAGACGATCAACTGCAGCTTCACCTGGCAGAACAACAACACGTTGGACGTCCGCTTCGCCGACAAGTGACCGCTACGCGGCCTTGACCGTGAGCTTACCGTCTTCGTAGTCGACGGCAGCGGTCGAACCGGGTCGAGACTTCGCGTGCGACCGTCCGTAGATGGTGACGATCGAGGTCGGCGCCGCCCTCGGCCACACGGGTAGGGATTTCCCTACTATCGTCCCGGCGCGGGCTGCGCCATCCTTCGGCTAGGCATACACGTCGAAGGAGTCTCAGCCGTGAACGTTTCAGCCGCTCAACGACCCGCACGTCGCGTCCTCTCACTCGTACTCGCCGGTAGTCTGCTCTTGACGTCGTGCAGCGGTTCGGGAGGCTCGATTCCGATCGCCCCGGGTGCCGCGCCGCCCGCATCGGGGAACCCGAACATCGGGATGATCTCCGGGACGGTGCAGTTGCCTGCCGGGAGTCACATCGTGCTCGCGACGCTTCAAGTCGTCAACAGTCTGGGCGGAACCCACGTCGCGAACGACGGAGCCTTCGGGTTCGAGGCATTTCGGAGCGGACCCCAACTCGCACAAGTGATCGATGCCGGAGGTGCGCCGATGATGGCCGGTTTTCTCAGTACGTCCGAACCCGCGGTCAACGCCCGCACCACGGCCGAAGCGCTGATCTATTTCGCGGCAGGTTTCTTCACGCTTCCGGCCGAGCTGCAGCAACAGGCCTACGCGCAGATCGCCGCCGCCCCCGGCTTCTCGGCCGTCGAGGCGGCGGTCTCCGCCGACCTCGTCGCCGGCACGGGCGCGTTCGCGAACACGCACGCGTCGCTCGCGGCGTTCGTCGCAACCCTCAGCGTTCCGGACAGCCCTTCCGCTGCGTTCTACAAGGCCGCAACCAGTGGCGACAAGGCGCCCTCCGGTCTGCTGGTCGACCCGAGCAACGGCCAGAGCGGCGTTACCGTGATCAATAACTCGCCGCAGATGTACTTCCACAACACCTCGCGGCGAATGGCGCTTGCATACATCGATCAGGTCTCCTATGCCGATTCGAACGGCGGTAACATATCGATCACCAAAGTCCCGAAGATCGATGCGGTCGCTCCGACCATCGCTATCGATGGCACGCTCGACGCGGCCGGCGCGTGGGGCGCGCTGGCGGGCTGCTCCGCGTCGACGACCTGCATTTCCGCTACGACGCCGCTCAAGAGCTTCAGCGGGACGCTCGTCGATCTGGCGTATGGGAACACGGCGTTTGCGCCGATCTCGACGAGCGACCTCGTCTTGCCCACGGTAGGCTCCCTTTGGACGCGCTACCGGATCACGGTCGTCGGCCCGGGCGCGGCCGGCCGGAACATCACGACGCCGTTGACGGCCGAACAGCAGAGCGGTCTGGATCTGGTCTCGGGGTATTTTCTGATGCAGAACTTCGTGGTTCCGCTACTCGTCGGAGTGCTGCTTCCGATCGGAGCGAGTCTGTCGAACAGTCCCCTCCTCACGAATCAGTCCGGAGCGTTCGGCGATCTGGTGAACACGCTCTTGTCGACCGCGCCCGACGTCGCGGTGGCGGCACGCGGCGGCGATATCGGGCTCGCCCTGACGAAGGCGATGACCGCGATCTTCAGCAGCAATACGCTGAAGCAGAAGGTCATCGATGCGCTGCTCGTCTATGCGGATAACAACGCGCAGTACTTCTTCGACGGGGCGGGATATACCAGTTCGAACCTGTTGGCTTCCGAGCTTTCCAATACGCTGATGAAGACGACCGGCGTCGCAGACGTCGTTCTGCAGGGTATCGACCTCGCGAAGGTCGGCTCCGATCTTCTAGGCGCCGACAGTGCCGATGAGTTCACCGTCTACGTGTTGCCGACGCAGATCACGCTCACGCCTTCCGCGAGTACGGTCGACAACGATGCGGGCGTGAACCTCACCGCGAGCGTCGGTATTCCGGCGGAATCGGATCTCAGCCTCGAATACACCTGGAGTAACACCGCCTTGTTCGGGCACTTCAAGGATCTGAGCGGGAACGCCGGCCACGTCGACAACTTCACCTCGACGCAGAATCAGGGCACGTACACGGCCAACCATACGGGCGGCGGCACGGACACCGTCCGGGTCAGCGTGATCGCGGCCGATAGCAGCGGCGACCGGATCGAGCATATCCCGCTCGGTGCCGCATCGGCGACGGTGAGCATCGCGACCCCGGGTCCGAACGACGTGGGCACTCCGCCGAGTCTTCCCCAGTCGCGGTGCGCGCCGATGTCGGTCTCGCCGCACGTCGCGCCGATCAACGGCTCGTTCTCGGCGACAACCGTCGGACACCCGGAGAGTTGCGGCGGCGCGGCGAGCTGGTACTGGACGACGGGCGGCGGCGTCACGATCACCTCGGGTTGTACGGAAAACGCCACTAGTTGCGTGCTCAAGGCGACCTACGCGACCGGTATCCCAGGCTACCGATACGTGAACCTCTGCCTACAAGGGAATAGCACCCAGGGCGGATGGCAATCGTGCGACTACTATGCGGTCACGCCGTCGTAACGAGGCTACTCGGCGAGGGCGCGGATCTGGTCGGCGATCTCGGCCGAAGTCATCACCGCACCGCGTTCGACGTTCGTCGCGTAGGCCTCCGCGCCAAGCGCGTGCCGGAGTTCCTCGCGCAGTCCGGCGGGCGCGCCGTCGGCGTCCCTCGCCGTCACGAATCCGCCGAGCCGCGCGGCTAGCGGCGCGTCCTCGAGGTGGATGGATTTGGCGAGTATCGCGGCCGTCGAAGCCAAGAGCGGCGTCTCGGTATGCCGCGATAGCTCCAGCAAGGCGCGGGCCGCGGAGCGCCGCGCTGCAGCGCGTTCGCCGAGCGCTTCTTCGCGCTTCGCAAGCGTCGCGAGGCAGCGGGCGCGCCGTACCTGCGCGCCGAGCCGTTCGAAAAGTTCCGCCGCCTCTCGCAAGTGCGCGAGCGAACGCTCATCGTCGCCGCACAGCCCGTACGCCTCGCCGAGATTTGCGAGCGTGATCGCTTCGAGCAGCCGATTCTCGAGACTCCGCGCGACTTCGAGCTGCTGGAGGAACATCGAGACGGCGACTCCCGGATCGGTTGCGATGATCGCAAGCGCGGTCAGGGCGGTCGCCTCGCTTCGCTTCATGTGGAGCGCGCGTGTCGCTGCGAGAGCTCGCTCGAGCTCGACCGATGCCGACGGATCTCCGAGCGCCGCTTTACTACATCCGACCGCGAGCGTCGCGGTCGCGGCTTCTCGCGCATCGGTCCGTTCGCTGCAGAGCGAGACCGCGCGCTCGGATGCTGCCAGCGCCTGCGCCGATTCGCCGGTGATGTCGAAGAACCGCGCTCGTGCGAGCCAGAGTCTGACGCGATCGCGTTCGGGCGCGCGCGCCTCGTGGGCCAGCGCGGCGACCAACAGATCTTCGATCTCCGACTCGCGTCCGAGTTCGCCCCAGAGACGGGCCGCCATCGCCACCAACGAGACGCCGGTCGTTTCGTCACCGCCCGGCGAGAAGCACCACGCCATGGCGTTGGCGATGTGTGCCGTCTCATCGCGGAGCGGTTCCAGCCAGGCTTCGATCGGGGTCGCGAACCAGCTCTCGTGCGCCGCTTCGAGGATGTGCCGATAGCGTGCGGCAAAGGTCGCGAAGGTGGCGCGCTCCGCACCTTCGTCGCGGAGCAGCGCGAGCGCGACGTCGCGAACGACTTGGAGCATACGGTATCGCCCGTCGTCCTGCCGTTCGAGGAGTGAGGACCGGTGGAGCGTGGCGAGTGATGCGAGCGTTCCGGCGCCGAACATCTCTGCCGTGCGCTCGGCCGCGAACGGCGCGTTGAAGACCGCCGATCTCCGGAACAGCACCCTCGAAGCTTCGTCGATGGCCGCGTAGCTCTGCTCGATCATGGCGTCGATCGAGCGGTGCCGCTGAGGCGTGCTGCGGTCGTCGGTCTGCAGCACTTCGGATGACGACGTCAACGCCGCCTCCAACTCGGCTAGGCTGAGGTCGTGCAGTCTGGAGACTGCGAGTTCGATCGCAAGCGGGACACGATCGATGCGGTCGCAGATACGCTCGATCCGCGGAATGTCTGCCTCCGCGAGCCCCGAACTACGCGCGCGTTCGCAGAAGAGTTCGACCGCGTCCTCCGAGCCCAGCGGTTTGAGTCGCAACACGCATTCGCCGAGCAGGCCGATCCGCCGGCGCGAGGTCGCGACGACGCGCAGACCCGGCGCCGATTCGAGCAGGTCGCGCACGATCTGGGCGAGTTCCGGGACGAGTTGCTCGCAGTTGTCCAAGACGATCAGCGCGTTCCGCTCTGCGAGGTATGCGTTGACCGCGGCACGTGGGTTGGTGCGCGCATCGACCGGAGTGGCTGCGGCGATGGCCGGATAGACGCCGCGGAGATCGTAGACGGCGGAGAGATCGACGAACCACACGCTCGGGTCACGATCGGCCGTACGGCGCGCGAACTCGATCGCCGTTCGCGTCTTCCCGCTCCCGCCGGCGCCGATCACAGTGACGAGGCGATAGCCGCTCGCGAGTCGCGCCAGCTCTTCGAGGTCGTCGTCGCGTCCGACGAACGGTGTGAGGGGCGCCGGCAAGCCGGACGAGCGCCCGCCGGGATGCGAACGGCCGGTGTCGAGCGCGCCCGCCAGTTCGACACGATTGGTCAGGCCGAGCTTGCGGAACGAAGAAGAGAGATGTTTCTCCACGGTTTTTTCGCTGATGCCGAGCGCGCGTCCGATGGCGGCGTTAGACGCACCCTTGGCGGCCGAGGTCGCGACCTCGCGCTCGCGTTCGGAGAGACCGTTGCCTGAACGCGGCGTCGTTCTCGGGATCGACGCGAGGTCGTCGGCCATGGCGGCGCAGTCGTGCAGGCCCGCGCGGGCGTAGTAGAGCCGGGCCCGGGCCGCCGATGCGCGCGAGGGTGCGGCTTCTCCGCGCATCCGTTCGATCAACGCGAGCGTATGGAGCCGAACGCCCTTCCGCGCGTCCTCGTGCCCGTCGGCACAGGCATCGATCGCGGCGAGGATCCGGGCGTCGAGGGACGGATCGCCGAGCTCGACACCGACGAGCGCGAGCGCGCGGAGTTCATCGAGGTCGCCGGTCCCGGGCAAGGCACGATTGACTACTTCCCGCGCTTCGCGATCGCGAGCGCGCTCGTGCAGAAACCGTGCGCGCTCACAGGCGCTGCCGGAGGTCGAATCGTCAGTCAACCCGGTCGCTCTTGCCCGACCCCCCGTCGCTCGCCTGCTGACGCCCAGTCAAGTAGTTGCGTATATGCGAATCTACGAATATACTGAATCCGAAATGGACGATATGTTGCGGCGATTCAAGGCAGAGCTCTTTTCGGCGCTGGCTCATCCCACGCGCATCGCCATCGTCGAGGCGTTGGCCGTCGCCGAGCAATCGGCCGGGAGTCTGATCCGAGGGCTCGACTTGGAGCAGGCGAACGTCTCCCAACACCTCGCCGTCCTCAGAGCGAAGCAAGTCGTCACGACCAGACGTTCCGGAAATCACATCTACTACGCCTTGCGGGATCCCGTTCTGGCCGACATCCTCGGATTGCTCCGCGCCTACTTCTACACGCATCTCTCCGAGTCGATCGGCATGCTCGACGTGATGAAGGAATCGGACGGCGCGGCGGCCTCGTGAAAGAGCAATTCGCCGGCTTCTTCGAACGGATCCGTCCAGCGTCGTTCGACGCGTTTGCGGACTACTCGCCGCGGCGTTTCCTGGCGGATATGGTCGCGGGCGTTACGGTCGGATTGGTCGCGCTCCCGCTCGCGATGGCGTTCGGGATCGCTTCCGGCGTCTCGCCGCAGGCCGGGATCTACACCGCTATCGCGGGCGGTCTGATCGTCGCGCTTTTGGGCGGGTCGCGTTGGCAGATCGCGGGTCCGACGGGCGCGTTCGTGGTCGTCGTCGCCGGCATCGTCGCGCACTACGGACTGTCGGGCCTATTGATGGCCACCATGATGGCGGGCGCGATGCTCTGCTTCTTGGGAGTTACCGGGCTCGGCGATGCGGTGAAGTTCATTCCGCGTCCGGTCGTGATCGGATTCACCAATGGCATCGCGGTATTGATCGCATCGACGCAGATCAAGGCGTTCTTCGGATTGAGCGCTCCGAGCCCGACCGAGTTCTTCGCACGAATCTCGGCGCTGGTCGGACACGCCGGGACGCTGGACGCCGCAACGACGTCGATCGGCGTCCTCACCGTTGCGACGATCCTGATCGTGCCGCGCATCTCCAAACGGGTCCCGGCCGCCATCGTCGCGCTCGTCCTCGGAACCGCGGTCGCAACCGTGCTCCATCTGCACGTCGCCACGATCGGGACGCAGTTCGGCGGGATTCCCACCGGATTGCCGCATTTCGAGATCCCGGCGTTCCGCTGGGACCTCGTCGGGCCACTGCTGCCGTCGGCCATGACGATCGCCTTGCTCGGCGCGATCGAAAGTCTGCTCTCTGCCGTCGTGGCCGATTCGATGACGGGCACCCGGCACAACTCCAATGCGGAACTCGCCGCCCAGGGTATCGCCAATCTGGTCTCGCCGCTCTTCGGCGGCATTCCGGTCACCGGCGCGATCGCGCGCACCGGCACCGCCATCCGTTCCGGTTCGCGTACGCCCCTCACCGGCGTCATCCATGCCGTCACGCTGCTCGCGATCGTTCTCGTGTTCGCGCCGCTCGCGCGCTTCATTCCGCTCGCCACGCTCGCCGCCGTTCTGATCGTGGTGGCCTACAATATCGGGGAATGGCGCGAGATCCCGGGCATCCTGCGGCTGGACAAGACGGACAAGGCCGTCTGGATCACGACGTTCGCGTTGACCGTCTTCGCCGACCTCACGATCGCGGTCGGCGTCGGGATGGTGCTGGCGGCGCTGCTCTACGTATATCGCATCTCGCAGACGACCACGGTCACGCGCGTGACACCCGAGGATCTCGAATCCGGGCGCGCGCATGTGTTGCAGGGGAAAGTCATCCCCTCGTACGTCACCCTGTTGCGCATCCACGGGCCGTTCCTGTTCGGCACGACGGATCGCCTCGGAATGGAGACGGCCGACCTCTCGTCGCTGGCGTCGATCGTCGTCCTGCGTCTGAGGAACATGACCGCGATCGACGCGACCGGCCTTCACGCTCTCGAGACGCTATCGACGCGTCTCAAAGCTTCGGGCCGTCTGCTCCTGCTGTGCGGCGCCCGCGATCAGCCGGCGCGACTGCTACGCCGCTCCGATTTCGTCGCCGTCGTCGGGGAGCTGAACATCGTCGCGAACGTCGACGCCGGATTGCAACGCGCCCGCGACCTCCACCAAGAGCGGCCGGTCCTTACGCCGCTCTGATCGTCAGGTTGCCGTCTACATAGTCGACGGCGGCGATCGAACCGGGCTGGAGTTCGCCGCGGAGAATCGCGGTCGAGAGCGGGGTCGAGACTTCGCGTGCGACCGTGCGTTGCACGTAGCGCGCGCCGCTTCCGGCCTCCATCGCGGCTTCGGCCAGGCGTTTTCGGGCCGCATCCGTCAACGTGAGGGTGACGTCGCGTGCGCCGAGGCGGCCGACCAGCGACTCCACGTGGATGGTGACGATCTGCTCGATCTCGGGCAGACGCAGGTCCGCGAACAGGATCGCGTCGTCGATCCGGTTGAGCAGTTCGGGGCGGAGCGCGAACTCGAGTTCGCCCTCGTCGCAGTTGGTCGTCATCACGATCAGCGCGTGGCGGAAGTCGATCGTTCGGCCCTTGGCGTCGGTCACGCGGCCGTCGTCGAGGATCTGTAACAGGATCGCGGCGACGTCCGGATGGGCTTTCTCCAACTCATCGAAGAGCACCACGCAGTAGGGGCGCCGGCGGACCTGTTCGGTCAACTGTCCGGCCTCTTCGTGGCCGGCGTATCCGGGCGGCGCGCCGATCAGCCGCGAGATGGCATTGGCTTCGGTATATTCCGAAAGGTCGACGCGCACGAGCGCATTTTCGCTGCCGAAGAGCGCTTCTGCCAGAGCCTTCGCGAGTTCGGTCTTACCGACGCCGCTCGGACCGCGGAAGAGAAAGCTTCCGAGCGGTTTGCGCGGATCGTGTAGCCCCGCGCGCGCCCGCCGAACCGCTTCCGAGACGGCGGAGATCGCGCGGTCCTGACCGATCACGCGTTTGCGTAAGGTCGCCTCCATGTTGAGGAGCGCGTTGGTCTGCGCATCGTCCAACGTCGCTTGCGGAATGCCGGTCCACTTGGCGACGACGGCCGCGACGTGTTCGGCGGTGACCGGTGGCAACGAGACCGCGCCCTTATTGGCGAGCGCGACCGAGGCCGAGGCTTCGTCCATCAGGTCGATCGCCTTATCCGGCAAGAAGCGGTCGGCGATATAGCGCGCCGATAGCGAGGCGGCCGCTTCGATCGCGCCGTCCGTGATGGTGACGTTGTGGTGGGCCGAGTAGCCGGAGCGCAGTCCGCGCAGGATGTGGGCGGTCTGTTCGATCGTCGGCTCTTCGACCATCACCGGCTGGAAGCGCCGTTCGAGAGCGGCGTCGGACTCGACGTACTTCCGGTATTCATCGAACGTGGTCGCACCGATGCATTGGAGTTCGCCGCGTGCGAGTTCGGGTTTGATCATCGAGCTCAAGTCGAGCGACCCTTCGGCGGCGCCCGCACCGACCAGCGTGTGCAGTTCGTCGATGAACAGGACGACGTCGCGCGCCGAGCGTTTGACCTCGTCGAGGATCTTCTTGACGCGGCCTTCGAACTCGCCGCGATACTTGGTGCCGGCGACCAGCGGCCCGAGCGAGAGCGCGAGCACCTTCTTGCCGCGCAGCCCGGCCGGCACGTTGCCGGCGACGATGCGCTGCGCGAGGCCCTCGACGATCGCGGTCTTGCCGACGCCGGGCTCGCCGACCAGCACCGGGTTGTTCTTGCTCTTGCGCGCCAGGATCGAGATGACGCGCTCGATCTCGTCGTCGCGCCCGACCACCGGATCCAGCTTGCCGGAGCGCGCGAGCTCCGTGAGGTCGCGCGAATAGTTCGCAAGGGTGGGCGTACCGCCGCGCATCCGCCGGGTGATGTCCTCGAGGGGAGAAGAGCCGCTCCCCCCGCCGTTCTCGTTCTCTTTCATCTTGTCGAGCAGCAGCGCGCCACCCGCGACCAGGCCGGCCGCGACCAGCGCCGCGCCGAGCAGCGGCAGGGCGGTCTTAGCCGAGCGCTTCTGCGCGCAGGGCCCGCAGAGCCACTCCTTGCCGGCGAAGGAGACGGCGGGCCGGAGTCCGCAGGCGGCGCAGGTGGTCTTCATGTTCTGGACTACCGTGATTAGAAGGGTGGAGTTTCGGGGTATCAGGGGCGCATGGGAATATTGCTTTGGCTCCTCTTCGGTCTGATCGTGGGTGCGATCGCTAAGTACATCGTGCCGGGCACCGGCCCGGGCGGCCTGATCGGCGACCTGATCGTCGGCATCGTCGGCGCCTTCCTGGGCGGCTGGATCTACTCGCTCTTCGGCCATGGCGGGGTCTCCGGCTTCAACCTCGCGAGCATCGTCTGCGCGGTCATCGGCGCGATCGTCCTGCTCTATCTCCTCCGGGCTATCTCGGGGCGCCGGGTCTAAAGGCGCCTAGAACCTCGAACGGGCAGGCCTGGCCGGGCCTGCCTGCCAATTACTCCTGTGGCTTTCCCGTTATCGCGAACGTACCGAAGGGGTATAGTATCCAGTCATGGCCTACATCATCACCGAACCGTGTATCGGCACGAAGGACAAATCGTGCGTCGACGTCTGCCCGGTCGATTGCATCAAAGGCGAGGAGTCGGACGAACAGCTGTTCATCGATCCCGAAGTCTGCATCGACTGCGGCGCGTGCGTCTCGGCCTGTCCGGTCGAGGCGATCTTCGCCGACTCCGACGTACCCGAGAAGTGGAACAACTTCGTCGAGATCAACGCCGACTATTTCAAGAAGAGCGGCTAGATGATCTCGCAAGAAACGTTCGCCCACTTCTTCGCCTACGCTCCCTGGGTCATCGGTATCGTCATCTTCACGGTGGCGTACTTGATGGTCCGCAATCAGGTCAGCGAGAAGGCCCCGATCGGCCAGACCTTCGCCTGCGCGAGCTGCGGTCGTCGCGGCGTCCGCGAACACATGCTTCCACAAGCGCACGCCGGCGCCGTCAGCTGGTTCTGCAGCCGCTGCGCGGGCGGCCACT
>JBEPVY010000050.1:0-14289 GCA_041690835.1 Vulcanimicrobiota bacterium
AAGAAAGGCGCCAAACGATAATGCTCTACGAAGACGATTTCGAGTTCGAGGAACAGCCCAAGAACCTACGCGACCGGGCCGTGCCGGGCGAACGTCGCGGCACCGGTGGCGGAGGCGGCCGGGGTGGCGGCTACGGCGGCGGATACGGCGGAGGCCCGCGCGGCCCGCGCCGCCCCTACACCAACGAGCACAAGGCGACCGCGTTGCCGGACGACGCCAAACCGGCTCGCGAGCTGCTCGGCACGCTGCTCGAGAACATGGGGCTCGCGAACGTCGAGATCGCCTACATCCCGCGCCCCGAGGGCGAATATCTCGAAGTCTCCGGTCCGGATCTCGCGATGCTGATCGGTCGGCACGGCAACACGCTCGAAGCGATCAACCTGCTCTTCAACAACATCATCAACGCCGGCAATCGCAACGCACGCCGCTACTTCACGATCGACGCCGAGGGCTATCGCGCCCGTCGGGCCGACGATCTCAAGGAACTGGCCTTCGCAAGCGTCGAGCTCGCGGTGCGCACCAAAAAGGCCCAGAAGCTCGAACCGATGCTCCCGTCCGAGCGCAAGATCGTGCACATGACCCTGCAAGAAGACGAACGCGTCCGCACCGAATCCGAAGGTGTCGAACCCGAACGCCGCTTGGTCATCTTCCCGGTCTAGGCTCGGCGACGTTGTCATCCCGAGCGTAGCGGCGCAGCCGCGTAGTCGAGGGACCACTACCAGCATCAGCGGCGCCGGAGCAGTAACTCCGGCGCCGTTTCCGTAGTAGGAGTGGACATGAACGAACGGTCGATCTATCAGATCGTCGAGACCGCGCCGCTCTGGCAGCGCATCGCCGAGACGTACTATTTCGGCGTGCACGAGCCGCAGGCGCTGGCGCGCGCACTCGGCCTGGAGGGAACGCCGTGAACGACCGGCCGATCTATCGCCACGTCCAAAGCGGGGTCGCGTTGCGCATCTTCCTCTGGGGTGTTGCAGCGGTCATCACGATCGTCGAGCTCTCGGCCCTGGCCGCCGTCGGATCGGCGGCGACGTTCGGAGTTGTGGTCGGCCTCGTCATCGGCGTGGGCGCGCTCGTCGGATCGGCGCTGATCTTCACGAGCCTGACGATCGAGGTCACGCAGACGGATGTGCTCTGGTGGTTCGGCTACGGGTGGCCGAGTGGCCGAATAGCACGCGGCGAGCTGACCGGGGCGACGATTGCGAAGCCGGGCTTGCTCAACGGCATCGGCATCCATCTCACGCTGCGCGGCTGGCTGTGGAACGTCTCGCTCGGTACGGCCGTCGAGTTGAGGCGTACGTTCGGTCCCGACGTCCTGCTCGGAACCGATGATCCAGGCGGCTTGATCGCGGCACTGGCACTTCCAGACGCGCTCGATTCCGATGCATAGCGACGACACGATCTGCGCGATCGCGACGGCGCCGGGGGTCGGCGCGATCGCGATCGTGCGTCTGAGCGGACCGGATGCGGCGGCCCTTGCGGTGCGCTTGTTCCGCACCCGTGACGGGTTGCGCGAACGGTATGCGACCTACGGCACGATCGTCGACGAGCGCGGCGAACCGATCGATCGCGGGATCGCGATCCTCTCGCTCGCGCCGCATACCTACACCGGTGAAGATACGCTCGAGCTGCAGCTACACGGTTCGCCGGTGCTCGCAGGCGAGACGATGCGCGCGGCGATCGCGTGCGGCGCGCGGGCCGCGACTCCGGGCGAGTTCACGCGCCGCGCGTTTCTCAACGGGCGGTCGGACCTGCATGCCGCGGCTGCGGTCGCGGACTTGATCGCGGCCGAGAGCCGCTCCGCAGCTCGCGCGGCGCTTGCGAATCTGGGCGGCGGATTGGCGAACGAGGTGCGTGCGCTGCGAGCGCGACTGGCACACGTGCTCGAAGAGCTGGCGGCGACGTTGGACTTTCCGGACGAAGTGCCGGAGCCGGAGCCGGCGCGCGTATCCTCCGAACTTGCCGGCGTGATCGCGTCGCTCGAACGGTTGCGTGCGGACGGCGAGACCGGTCGGCTGGTACGCGAGGGCTTGAACGTCGCGATCGTCGGTCCGCCCAACGCCGGCAAGAGTTCGTTGCTCAATGCGTTGCTCGGTGAGGATCGGGCGCTCGTCTCGGAGGTCGCGGGCACGACCCGCGATACGATCGAGGAAGCGATCGCGATCGACGGCGTTCGGGTGAGGATCGTCGATACCGCCGGGATCCGAGAGCATGCGGACCGGCTCGAAGCGGCCGGCATCGAACGCTCGCAACGTGCGCTCGAAAGTGCGCGGATCGCGCTGCTGGTGCTGGATGGCTCGGTGCCGCTCGGCCCGGATGCGGAGGCACTGCTCGCGCGGACGGCGGACCGCGAGCGCGTCGTCTTCTTCAATAAGGCGGATCTCGGTGGCGGCGGGGTGCGTGCGGTCGCGGGTGAGGCGGTCACCGGAAGCGTGCGCGATCGTGCGACCCTAGATGCCGTTCGTGCGGCGCTCGCGCGTGTCGGATGGGGCGGGGTGGCGCCTGATCTCGAGCGCCCGCATATCGCCTCGGCCCGCGAGTTCGACGCGATCCATCAGGCTTTGCGGTCGCTGCACGAGGCGCGCGCGACGATCGCGCGCGGGGAAGCGACCGATTTTGTGGCGCGTGATCTGCAGAACGCCTACGGCGTGCTCGGGCACGTGACCGGCGAGACGGCGACCGAGGAACTGCTCGACGGGATCTTCGCGCGCTTCTGCATCGGAAAGTAGACACAACCTTCCCGGTTTCTTCTTGGGCGGTCCGTATGCTCGCTGCATGGCGCTCATCATGGTGCGGCACTGCGTACGACGACCCGTCGGAGACGTGCACCGGTTTCTTTCGCAGCTTGCGGCCAGCGGCGGGACGATGCTGGTGCGGATGCGTCTCTCGGACGGTGCATCGCGCGCGTACCCCGTGCTCATCGATGAGCGCCGCTCGCAACTCGACGGCGATCGTGGCTGGTGGAGCGCGTGGGGCGAACGGCTCGGCGTCCCCGGCGCCTCGGGAATCGTGAGGGTGCGCGCCGACGGCGAGCACGCGATCCTGGAGTTCCACGGTTCGTATGCGACGACCGGGTATGCGAAGGAGACGCCGCATGATGTTTTCGCGTTTCGCCGGGCGAGTGCGCTCGCGCGTGCGTATCTGAGCGCACTCGACGAAGGCATCGTCGCCGCGACCGTCGCCGCGGCATAACTCCAGCCCTACAGCGTCGTCACGAGGACCGGTGCGACGCGTGCGACCTGCGCACAGGCCTCGAGAATGCGCGCGCGTTCGTCCCGTGCGAGCGCGAGAAACGCCGCATTGGCCGCGCCGGTAAAGCCGATCTTATGGATCGCTCCGCGCGCGCGATACCAGCGGACTTCATCCGGATCGTAGGCGTGTAGCTGTGCGCGCGGCGGCACCGGCCCGATCACCGCGCAGGCCTTCGAGTTCCGGATGATCAGCGTGCTGCGGCCTTCTTCAGCCGCGTCCAGGAGCGCACTGATCCCGGCTCGCGCCGCTCGCGCCGAGATCGCGTTCCATACGATGCTGGGTGTGTACATAATAATGTACACTTACTATAACATACGGGGAATGGTATGATGGGGCGCGATGAGCGAAGCGATGCGGAGCGATGATGCGGCGGTGATCGTCGTCGGGGGCGGCCATGCCGGCGTCGAGGCGGCGCGTGCCTCCGCCCGGATCGGCGTCGCCACTATACTGGTCACCGGAGACCCGGAGAAGATCTGCACGCTCCCTTGCAATCCGTCGATCGGGGGCAGCGCGAAGGGCCAGGTCGTTCGCGAGATCGATGCGCTCGGGGGCGCGATGGGCGAACTGGCCGACGCTTCGAGCCTGCACGCCCGCTTCCTCAACGAGAGCAAGGGCCCGGCCGTCCGGGCATTGCGCCAACTGATGGACAAGCCGCAGTACGCGCGGCTCGCGATAGAAGCGCTCCGGGCCGAGCCGAATCTGCACATCGTCCAGGGGATGGTCGAGGATCTGATCGTGAGCGAAGGCCAGGTACGCGGCGTACGCTGCGCAGACGGCTCCAGCCACTATGCGCGCCGGGTCGTGCTGGCGACCGGAACATTCCTCGGCGGGAAGATGTTCCGCGGCGAGCATACCGAGTCGGCCGGCCGGTTCGGCGAGGCGCCCGCGCTCGGCTTGGCCCATGCTCTGCGCCGCTTCGGGTTCCCGACCCGCCGCCTCAAGACCGGGACCCCGCCGCGAATCGACCGTTTCACGGTAAACAATTTGGCGATGCAGCGCCAGGACCCGAGTCCCGAGCCGCTGCTTTTCTCATATTCCGGGACGCCCCGCTTCGTCGGACCACAGCTCCCGTGCTTCGTAACCGAGACCAACGAGCGGACCCACGCGCTGGTTCGTGAGAATCTGCACCGCTCGCCGCTCTACGGTCTGGACCTGATAGAGGGGATCGGCCCGCGCTACTGCCCGTCGATCGAAGACAAGGTCGTCAAGTTCGCCCACAATCCGACCCACCAGCTCTTCATCGAGCCGGAAGGCTGGGATGAGCCGACCCTCTACGTCGGCGGTTTCTCGACCTCGCTCCCGGCCGAGGTCCAGCTGGAGATGCTTCACACCCTCCCGGGCCTCGAGGAATGCGCCATGATTCGGGCCGGCTATGCGGTGGAATACGATATGGTCCCGCCGACCGAACTGCGCGATACCCTTGAGACGCGCCGGATTGCCGGGCTGTACCACTGCGGTCAACTCAACGGAACCTCGGGCTACGAGGAAGCCGCCGCCCAGGGCCTGGTCGCCGGCATCAATGCTGCCCGGGCCACCCAAGCCAAATCGCCCCTCCGGCTCGGCCGTCACCAAGCCTACATCGGCGTCATGATCGACGACTTGGTAAGCAAGGGGGTCGACGAACCGTACCGCCTGCTGACCTCGCGCGCCGAGCATCGCGTCCTGCTCCGGCACGATAACGCGGATACCCGCCTCACGCCGATCGGGCGCGAGATGGGCCTCGTCTCGGACGAAGTCTGGGCCGCGTTCCAGACGCGCCAGGCCGATCTTGCCGCGGGCCTGCGCCGCGCGTCGTCGATCAAGACCGGCGCCGGCATGCTCGCCGGGGAGCGCTTCGACGGTGCCGCAACTCTAGCCGATGCTCTGCGCCGCCCGAACCTTTCATTCGCGGATGTGGCCGAGCGATTCGATCCGCCGCTCTCCGCCGAGACGGGCGAGCGGGTCGCGGTCGAGATCCGGGTCGAGGGCTACGTCAAGCGCGAGGCCGCCGCGGTCGAGCGGGCCGCCCGGCACGAGCGCCTGGAAATCCCCGAAGCCTTTGAATATGCCACCATCCGCGCGCTCTCGCTCGAAGCCAAGGAGAAACTGGCGGCCCAGCGGCCGCGCACCCTTGGCGCCGCCGGCCGGATTCCAGGGGTGACGCCGGCCGACATCGCGATCGTCGGCATGTTGATCGAACGCGGCGCGGTGCCGGCATGATCGGAGAAGAAGCCGAGCTGGCCCGGCTGCTCGCCGCCGGAAACGTGCCGGACCCGCTCATCCCGGCTCTCGCGGTCTACGGCGCGCGGTTGCTCGCGACCAATCGCAAAGTCAACCTGACCGGGGCGAAATCGGCCGAGGAGCTGGCCCCGCACCTGATCGACTGCTTGACGATCGTCCCGTATATCACCGATCCGTTGGTCGACGTCGGCTCCGGGGGCGGTCTGCCTGCGATTCCGCTCGCGATTGCGACCGGCGTGCACGTCACGATGATCGAATCGACCGCGAAGAAAGCCCGCTTTCTCGAGGAAACCCTTGCGGCGCTTGGGCTTCGCGGCCGTGCGATCGCGGAGCGAGCCGAGATCGCGGCGCACGATCCGGAGTTGCGCGGGAAGTTCTCATCGGCAACCGCGCGGGCCGTCTCGAGCGCGCCGACCGTCCTCGAACTGGTCTTGCCGTTCCTCGCGCCGGGCGGGATCGGCGTCTTTCAGCGCGGCGGCTACGAGCCTCGCGAACGGAATGCGGCCGAAGATGCGGCCCTGGTACTCGGCGCCCAGATCGAGGACGAGATCGCCCTCGAGGGCGAGCGCCGGATTCTCCTGGTGCGCAAGGCGGCCGAGACGAACATCCGCTTCCCACGCCGGATCGGCATCCCGGAGAAACGCCCGCTCTGCATGTGAGGGACCGTCCCTCGACTACGGCGCTGCGCGCCTACGCTCGGGATGACACGTGAGGAATGCTCGCTCCGCTCGGGATGACACGTGAGGAATGCTCGCTCCGCTCGCGGGGGTGGAGCGGGACCGCGTTATCGCTATGCCAACTATCTGGCACAGGCCGAGAGAAACGCTCCGATTGGGCCATCGCCGAGGCTTCGGTCGGGCATCCGCTCCGGGTGCCACTGCAGCGCGAGAAAGAACGGGTGCGCCGCGCGGTCGGCATACTCGTACGCTTCGAGGGTTCCGTCCGGCGCGTGCGCGAGCGGACGGAAGACCTCGGCGAGCCGATCGACGGCTTGGTGATGCGACGAGTTCGTACGCAGATCGCCACGCGCCAACGCTTCGAGAGCGGAACCCGGTGCGATCGTAACGGCGTGTTCGTTGTCGACGCCGGCGCGCGGGCGGACGTGATCCGCGGCGGTATCGAGATGCGGGATCAGGCTTCCGCCGTGATAGACGTTGAGCAATTGCGAACCGCGACAGACGGCCAGGGTCGGTAGCCCGGCATGCGCATCGCGCAGCGCCCATTCGAACGCATCGCGCGCGGCGTCGATCTCGCACGCGTCGCGCGCATCCGTCCTCCCGTAGCGGATCGGATCGACGTCCTCACCGCCGGTGAAGACGATCCCGTCGAGCCGCTCGCGCGAGGGCTCCGCGGCATCCGTATGCAGCCAGACGGTCTCGACGTCGTGGCCGAGCGCCGCGCCGACGCGGCGCAACGCCCGCGGGTAGTTCCCGTACTGATCGTCGTCGCCGTGGCTGAGGCCGATGCGCACCTTCATGCGGAGTGCTTCGCGAGCGACGCCTACGTTCCGGTCGCGCCGCCGAAATGGAACACGTATTTGAAGATCAAGCGGTGGAGGGTCGCGTCGGCCGCCGGCGTGCCGTAGTCGAAGTAGAGCTCGTTCAGGTTTGCAAACCGCTTGTGATAGGAGATCGCGAGATTGGTGCCCGGCGCGGCGAAGCCGCCCGTGCCGCTGATCGCGCGTAGGCCGATCGCCAGGCTCGCGCTCTTGCCGAACGAGCGGGTGAACGAGATCCGACGCAGCCATTGCGTATCCGAGCCCGGCGTTCCCGACGCGGATTGATCGGTCGCGCGTTCGACCGTGCCGTCGTACTCGAGCGAGATCCCGTAGAGTCCGAACTGGCGCGAGGCCGACGAGCCGAACTGCTGCAGGTACATCCCCGCGAACGGTCCCCACGAATAGCTCGCGTCGGTCGGAGCGGGGCTGCCGTCCTTATAGCCGATCGCGATGCTCTGCGAGTTGAACGGCAGCACGACGCCGCCGAAGCGCAGTTCGCTCACGCCGTCTCCGTAGCCGAACGTGAAGTTGTTGTCGAACGTAAGATTGGTGCTCGCGCCGAAATCCGCTTCGTGCGTGTCGCCGGCGCGATTCAGGTACTTGTCGGCGACCAGCGTGAACTGGTACGACTTCAGGAACGCCCCTTTGTTGCCGCTGCCGTTGTACTGCACGATGCCCTGCGGGCCGCGGATATCGTTGATCTGGGTGTAGCCCAGGAGCGGGTCGAACTGCGGGCCGATGTCCTTCCAATCCGCGAGCGCGAGCCACTTGGCGTTCTGCACGCCCGCAGCGATCGAGATCGCGTCGGCCTGCGCGTTGTCGCTGACGAGCGTTCCGCGATCTGCCTGGAAGTTGGCGAGGAAGAGCGCGCCGCTGTGCGGATTCGTGGTGGCCGCGCCGTAGCCGTAGGCGAGATCCCGCGTGCCGTCCGGATAGGCCGCGCTCACCGCCTGAAGACCGTATGCAAACGAGTTGTCGATGGCGTTGTGGGAATACCCGAGCGCGCGATCGCTGAAGCCGTAGGTGCCGACGTTGTTCAGGTCGCTTCCGGCGACGTTGAGCAATCCGACGGAGTTCTGGCCGAACGTACCCTCGATCTTCTCGCCGTGATTGAAGATGCCGATCGCGGGCGTGTAGAGCAAGGTCTGATAGCTGTTGATGTTGACGCTCGGGATGCCGCCGAGGAAGTTCGCGCCCTGCGCGAAGAACGGCCGATACTCGCTGTACTGGCGTTGGAACTCTTGCGGAGCGATGGTCGTCTGGTCTTGTTCGACATTGGAGAAATCCGGATTGGCGGTCCCGACGAACGCCAGCGTGTTGGTCAGCGGATAGGTCAGGTCGATGCCGTAGTTGCGCGGATCCGTGTCCTGGAAACGGCCGATGCCGTTCTGGAACTGTCGATGGTCGTCGCCTCCGCTGACCAAGCCGTAGATATCGGCGTGCGGCTGCGGGCGGGTCGCGGCCGCGGCGATCCGGATGTCCGTCAGGAGCGGCCAGTACTGCGAGGAACCGACGCTGTTCATGGTCGGGTCGTAGGCCCACGTGTATTCGTCGTTGCTGGCCGCGATGAAGCGCACGACATCGAAGCGCCAGCTCTGGCTCGGTGAGCTTTCGCCGCGGATCACCGAGAACGGGATCACGAAGAGCAGATTGTAGTCGCCGTTCGGAAAGACTTTCGAGAGCGAGACCCAGTCCGGCGCGTAGCGCGCGTTCTCGCTCGAGAACTCGTCGTGGATGCCCTTCGGATTCGCGCGGAACTGATAGACGCGCGCGCCGTTGCCGGCGGTGTCCAGATTGACCGAGATGTGGTCGTCGGTCGCGACGCCCGCGTGGTCGACGTTCTGGGTCGAAGTGAGTGCGACGCCGGCCTGCTGCACCTTGACGCCGACGTAGAGATACTTCGCGTCGTAGAGCACGTAGGCCGTGGTCTCGAGTTTTGCCGGCGCTTTGGCGGTGTAGTCGTAGAAGTTGTCGAGTTTGAGCGCGGTCTGCCAGATCGGGTCGGATAGCGAGGCATCGAGCGGCGGCGCGGTCGCGGTCTTGATGGCGGCGATGCGGGCGGAATGACCGACCCAGGCGTGCGCGGGCGCGCCCGCGAGCACAAAGATCCCGACCAGAACAGACAAAATGCGCTTCATATCGAACGAAGATACCGAGAAGCGCGCGAATTGTTTAGCCCCCGACCCGCGCGCGCCGCCATTTTGAGTGAACTTTGAACGATATCACGCAGAGCTACCGTCCGCATCCCCTCGATGCGCGCCTTGCCGCCGCACTGCCGGCCGGCGCGCTGTTCGCCGTGGGCGGGCGGGTGCGCGACGAGCTACGGACCGCCGGGGGAGTCCCGCCCCACGATCTGGACTACGTCGTGGCCGGGGTTCCGCTCGAAGCGGTCCGCGAAGCCCTCGAGGGACTCGGGCGGGTCGACCTGGTCGGAGCCTCATTCGCCGTGATCAAGCTGACCGTCGACGGCCAGACGGTCGACGTCGCCCTGCCGCGTCGCGAGCGTTCGACCGGGACCGGGCATCGCGATTTCGCCGTCGAGACCGGACCCGAGATCCCGCTCGAAGATGACTTGAGCCGGCGCGACTTCCGTATGAACATGATCGCCCGGGCGCTTCCCGAGGGCCGGTTGGTCGATCCGTTCGGGGGTGCCGCCGATATTGCGGCCGGGCGGATCTCGATCCTGACCCCCCGGACCTTCGATGAAGATCCGCTCCGGTTGCTCCGGGCCGCGCAGTTCGCCGCCCGCTTCGGGTTCGTCCCCACGCCCGAAACCCTAGAGGCGATGCGGGCGGCCGCGCCGCTGGTCGCGAGCGTCTCGGCCGAACGGGTCGCCGAGGAGCTGAGCAAGCTCCTGACGCTGGCGCCCAAGCCCTCGATCGGCTTCGAAGTCCTCCGCGAGACCGGGGTGCTCGCGCATCTCTGGCCGGAGTTGCTCGAAGGCGTCGATGTCGAGCAGAACGAGTGGCACGCCTACGACGTCTGGCATCACAACATGGCCGCGGTCGACGCCGTCCCGCCCGGCGACTTGGTCGCCCGCGCGAGCGCCCTGCTCCACGACGTCGGCAAGCCGCGGACCAAGGACGGCCCGCACTTCTATCGCCACGAGCACGTCGGTGCGGATCTGGCGCGCGCCATGCTCGAGCGCTTCCGGTTCTCGAACGAGACCGTCGGAAGCGTGGAGCGCTTGGTCCGTCAGCATATGTATAATCAGGATCCGGGGCTTTCGGATGCTGCAATTCGGCGCTTCATCCGACGCATCGGTCCGCCCCTGTTGGAGCGGCAGTTCGGCCTGCGTCGAGCCGACATCGCGGGGAGCGGCCTGCCCAAACGCGACGACTCGAACGAACGCTTCGAAGCACGCGTCCGGGACGAACTCGCCCGTCGACCCGCGTTCTCGGTCGCGGATCTGGCGATCGGCGGCATCGACGTGATCGACGAGATGGTTCGGAGCGGTCTGGTCGAGCCGGACTTCATCGGCGACGCGCGCGTCGGAGCGGCGTTGCAGTGGCTCTTCGAGCAGGTCACCGACGCGCCCGAGCGTAACGACCGCAGTTCCCTTTTAGCCCTGATACAGCAACATTTCGGGAGCGTTTGACCCTGTCGCGCATCATCGCACTCGTGAATCAGAAAGGCGGCGTCGGCAAGAGCACGACGGCCGTGAATCTCGGTGCGGCTCTGGCCGTACGCGGGCAGCGCGTGCTCGTGGTCGATTCCGATCCGCAGGGCAACACCACCACCGGCTTCGGCATCGATAAGACCCGCATCGAACGCGACGTCTACGACGTGCTCATGCAGCAGGCGACCATCGCCGAGGTCATCCAGCCGAGCGAGATCGAAGGCCTGGACGTCGTCCCCGCGACCATCAACCTGGCGGGCGCCGAGATCGAACTGGTCTCGGGGCTCTCGCGCGAGACCCGCATGCGCACGGCCCTCGCCCCGATCGCCGACACCTACGACTTCACGTTGATCGACTGCCCGCCCTCGCTCGGATTGCTCACCATCAACGCGCTCACGGCCGCCCGCGAGATCATCATCCCGGTGCAGGCCGAATACTACGCGCTCGAAGGGCTCTCGCAGTTGACCAACGTGGTGCGCCGGGTCCGCGAAGCGCTCAACCCGACCTTGTACGTGAGCGGCGTGTTGGTGACGATGTTCGACGGGCGCACGCGCCTCGCGATGGAAGTGCTCGACGAACTCGAGAGATATTTTCCGGAGCAGATGTTCAAGACGCAGATCCCGCGCAACATCCGGCTCTCGGAGGCGCCCTCGTTCGGCAAGCCGGTCATCCTGTTCGATATCAAGAGCCGCGGCGCGCAGGCCTACATCTCGCTTGCCAAAGAGATGCTCGACGCGATGCCGGCCGTCGCCGGAGCGAGCGCGCGATGAGCGCGCCCGTCAAACGCGGGCTCGGGCGCGGCCTCGGGGCTTTGCTCGGCGATGGTCCGGTGCCGACCTCGGCCGCACGGACCGAATCGCTCCACGAGATTCCGGTCGCCGAGATCGTCCCGAACAAGTATCAACCGCGCAAGACGTTCGAAGCCGACGCGCTGACCGAACTCCAGGCCTCGATCGCCGAATACGGCGTGCTAGTGCCGATCATCGTGCGCCGCCGTGGCGACGGCTACGAACTGGTCGCGGGCGAGCGCCGCTGGCGCGCGTGCGCCGCGCTGCAGCGGGTCACCATTCCGGCGATCGTCCGCCAGAGCGACGATCGCGATTCGCTCGAAGTCGCGATCATCGAGAACTTGCAGCGCGAAGACCTCAACCCGATCGAAGAAGCGGCCGGCTTCGCGCAGTTGCTCGAGGCCGCATCGTTCACCCAGGAAGAACTGGCCAAGCGTTTGGGCAAGAGCCGCCCGGCCGTCGCGAACTCGTTGCGTCTGCTCGCGCTCGCCGACGGGATCAAGGCGATGCTGGTCGACGGCCGGCTGACGGCGGGTCACGCGCGCGCGCTGTTGGCCGCACCCATCGCGCAACGGCAGCGCCTCGCAGAGCGCACCGTCAACGAGGGCCTTTCGGTACGCGCGCTGGAGCGTGCCGCCGGTGCCGTCGAGACGCCCGCCGCGCGCGACGCCGCGCCGGAACTCAAACCGCTCTCGGCCGACGAGCACGCGTTCGAATCGCGCCTGCGCGAGAAGTTCGGAACCCACGTCGCCCTGCGCCGGAGCGGCAAAGGCGGCAAGATCGAGTTCCGTTTCACGAACGACAAAGATCTGCTCCGCATCGCCGACCTCTTGCTCGAAGAGCGCTAGTGTTCTCGTTCACGCGCATCGTCGCGCTTGCGATCGCCGCGGTCATCTGTTTCGCGGTCATCGTCCCGCTCGCGCTCAAGCGCGGCGAACCGGCCCTCGCCGCCGCCATCGCGTTGGCATTCGCCCTCTACATCGTCGCCAACGTCGTGTTGATGCGGCGCTACAAGCGGCGCTAGCGTTTGCGCGGCATCTACGCGATCGTCAATGAGAGCGGCCGCGATCCGATCGGGGTCGCCCGCGCCGCGCTCGCGGGCGGCGTACGGATCATCCAGTATCGCGCCAAGAGCGGGGTGGTCGCCGCGACCGCGCGTGCGTTGCGTTCGGCCACCCTGGAGTGCGGCGCGCTCTGCATCATGAACGACGACGTCGAGGCCGCGATGACGCACGATTTCGACGGCGTCCACGTCGGCCCGGGCGATCGCGGCTACGCCGACGTCGCGAGTCTGCGGGCGCTGCTCGGAGAACGGCTGATCGGCGTCTCGTGCGGCACCGTCGCGGAGGCGGTTGCGGCCGAGGCGAGCGGGGCGGACTACATCGGCGTCGGCGCGGTCTACGCGACCAAGAGCAAAACCGATGCGGGCGAGCCGATCGGCATCGAGGGGCTCGAGCTGATCGCGGCCGCGACCACGCTGCCGGTCGCCGCGATCGGCGGCATCGGCCTGGCTTCGATTCCCGCGATCCGTGCGACCGGTGTGGCGATGGCGGCGGTCATCTCCGCGATCGCGGATGCGCGCGATCCGCGGGCGGCGGCAGAGGCCTTGGTGCTTATGTGGAATGAGGGAAGCGTATGAGCCAAGTCGTCGTCGCCTCGATCGGGACCACCCACCCTTGGAACATCGCCGGGCTCGGCTTGGACCAGCAGGTCGCGGCCGCCTACGGCGTGCGCGTACTGACGGTCGTCACCGGCGTGACCGCCCAGGATGCGACGGGCCTGCACGCGGCCTATGCTCTGCCCGGAGCGATCGTGCACGCGCAGTTCGATGCGTTGCCGATGGACGAGGTCGACGTGCTCCGCATCGGCGCACTGATCGGCAAGCCGAACGTCGAGCTGGTCGCGAGTTTCCTTGAAAAATATCCGAAGACGGTCGCGGTCGTCGACCCGGTCTTCGGCGCGACGCTCGGCGGCGCGTTTCTCGACGACGCCGCGTTCGCCGCATTTCGCGACGGGATCGCGACCCTGCCGTCGGTCGTGCTGACCCCGAACCTCGAGGAGGCGGAGCGTCTTCTCGGACGGTCCGGACTCGGCCGCGACGATCTCGACGATGCTGCAAAAGAGTTGCGCGCGCGCGGCGCGCGGGCGGTGCTGGTCAAGGGCGGCCACCTCGACGGCGACCCGGTCGACGCGCTCGCGACCGCGCACGGCGTCGACCTTTACCGCGACGAGCGCCTGAGCGGCGCGATGCGCGGCAGCGGCTGCGTGCTCGCGATGACCCTCGCCTGCGAACTCGCACGCGGACTTCCGCTGCTCGACGCGGTCCAATCCGCGCGCACCTACGTGCGCACCCGCATCGCATCCCGCCAACGCTTCGGAGGTCTGCAAGTTGCCTACTAAACCCCGCGTCATGTCCGGCATGCGCGTGAGCGGCGGCGGACGCTTGCACCTCGGCCATTACTTCGGGGTGCTCAAGCAGTGGCAGGTCTACGCGGAGACGTCCGATGCGTTCTTCGAGGTCGCCGATCTGCATGGCTACACCACCGACTTCGCCGATCCGGATAGCATCCGGAGCGGTCGCAGCGAGATGGTGATCGACTGGCTGGCTGCGGGCATCGATCCGACCAAGGCGACGTTCTTCTTGCAATCGGCCGTTCCGGAGATCGCGGAGCTGCAGTTGTTGCTCTCGATGATCGTGCCGGTCTCGTGGCTCGAACGAGTCCCGACTTTCAAAGGCCAGATCGAAGCGCTCGGCACCGAGATCGCGACCTACGGATTTCTCGGCTATCCGCTCATGCAACTCTGCGATATCGCGATCGTCAAAGGCGCGTTCGTTCCGGTCGGACGCGATCAATCGGCGCATCTGGAGTTCGCGCGCGAAGTCGTGCGACGCTTCAACCATCTCTACGGCG
>JBEPVY010000051.1:0-13927 GCA_041690835.1 Vulcanimicrobiota bacterium
GGCGGCTGGATCGAGGCGAAGACCTTGAACTTCTCGTTGCGGATCGCGTCGGCGTTCGCCGTCGCCGGGGGCTCCATCGCGACCAACGCGAGCAGGTTCATCACGTGGTTCTGGATCATGTCGCGGAGTGCGCCGGCGCTGTCGTAATAGCCGCCGCGGCCTTCTACGCCGAGCGTCTCGGCCGCGGTGATCTGGATCGACTGTACGTAGTTGCGATTCCAGATCGGTTCGAAGATCACGTTGGCGAAGCGCAGGGCCATGATGTCTTGGACCGGCTCTTTGCCGAGGTAGTGATCGATGCGATAGACGTGGCCTTCCTCGAAGACCTTTTCGACCTCGGCCTGGAGGGCGCGCGCCGAATCGAGGTCGGTGCCGAACGGCTTCTCGACGACGATGCGCGTCCAGCCTTTCGGATTGCTACGCGGATCCAGCCCCGCTTTTTGGATCTGGTCGATGATGCCCGGAAAGACCGAGGGCGGCGTCGAGAGATAGAAGAGCCGATTGCCGCCGGTCTTCAGGTCGCGATCGTTCTCGTCCAGGATCTGCTTGAGCTGCTCGAAATGGGTGGTATCGCCGAAGTCGGCCGTCACATACCGGATGCATTTCGCGAAGTCGTCCCACATCGCACCTTCGGGCTTGGCGTCGTAGGCGAACTGGTCGAGCTGCTCTTTGCAGTACGCGCGGAAGCCGTCGTCGTCGTACTGGCTGCGCGCGAATCCGACCAACGCGAAATTGGTCGGAAGCGTGCCACGCTGACGCAGTGCGTAGATCGAAGGGAGCAACATCCGTTTGAACAGATCGCCGCTCGCACCGAAGAAGACGATCGTGCACGGATCGCTGATGCGCTGCGTCTCGAGACCTTCGCGTAACGGGTTAGAAGCGGTAGCGGTCACGCGCCTTCCTTTTTCACGGCATGGCCGCCGAACTGATTGCGCAGCGCCGCGATGACCTTGGCGCTGAACGATTCGTCCTGGCGCGACGCCAGCCGTGCGAGCAGCGAGAGGGTGATGACCGGAGCCGGGACGTTCTCGTCGATCGCGGCCTGCACGGTCCAGCGCCCTTCGCCGGTGTCGTCCACGTAGCCGCGGATGTCGGCGAGCTTCGGATCGTCCTTGAACGCCAGCACCGCGAGTTCGAGCAGCCACGAGCGCACGACGCTGCCGTGACACCAGACCTCCGAGAGCTGCTCCATGTCGAATGCGAACTGCGACTTCTCGAGGATCTCGAAGCCTTCGCCGTACGCCTGCAGCATGCCGTACTCGACGCCGTTGTGGACCATCTTCGAGAAGTGTCCGGCGCCGGCCGGGCCGACGTGGGCGTAGCCCTTCTCGGGCGCGAGCGTGGTGAAGATCGGTTCGCATGCCTTGACGGCGGCGTCGTCGCCGCCGACCATCAGGCAGTAACCCTCTTTGAGGCCCCAGACGCCGCCGCTGGTGCCGGCGTCGACCAGGGCGACGCCCTTGGTCTTGCAGCGATCGTAGGCGGCCAGGCCTTCCTTGTAGTTGGTGTTGCCGCCATCGATGATCACGTCGCCGTTGCCGAGCAACGCGCAGAGCGCGTCGATCGTATCGTCGGTCGGCTTGCCCGCAGGCACCATGATCCAGACGACCTTGGGCGATCCGGTGAGTTTGCCGACCAGTTCGGCGAGCGAAGCGGCGCCCGCGGATCCGCTCTCTTTCACGGTTGCGGCGACCGCGTCTGCGCTACGATCGAAGGCGACGACGTTATGCCCGCCCTGCTGCAGGCGCGTGGTCATGTTCGCGCCCATCTTTCCGAGTCCGACCATTCCGAGTTGCATCCGCGTCCCTATGCCTTTGCTGCCAGTGCGTCGTCGACGGCGTCGATCAGTGCGCGGAGACCGCGCTCGACATCGCCTTTGAGGTGAATACGCGCGCCCCGACGGTCGCGCTTATCGAGAGATTGGAAGTCGCCGAGCGCCTGGGCGGCTTCGAGCGTGCGGAAGCCGACGTTGAAGCCCGGGATCGGCAGATCGTCCTGCGGGTCGGCCGTGATCTGCAATGCGACGATCGTGTTCGGCCCGCCCTTGTGCAGCTGTCCGGTCGAGTGCAGGAAGCGCGGGCCGAAGCCGACCGTCGTCGCGACCTTCTTGGCATCGCGGATCTTCAGACGAAGCGTCTGCATCAGCGCTTCGTTCGCATCGTTCCGCGCGACGTAAGCGGTCAGCGCGACGTAGTCGCCGGCAGTCACCTGCGCGAGCAGCTCGACGAGCGCCGTAGCGGTGTCGCTCGCGTGCAGATGCTTGCTCCCGGCCAGGTAGGTGATGTCGAACGAGTTCCCGTCGACGTTCGCCGCCGGCTCGTCGATCGATCCCTTGGATGCGTACTCCGCGAGCAGCGCTTTGGTGTTGTCCTTCGACTCTTGGACGTTCGGCTGATCGAACGCATCGATCTGCAAGACCGAGCCGGCCGCGGCCGTGGCGATCTCCCACAGATAGAACTGTTCGCCGACGTCGTAGGTGTCGTTCATCGAGAGGCGGATGACCGGGTGACCGGCCGCTTCGAGTGCGGCGATTCGTGCGTCGATCTCGGCGCAGCCGACGCCCGCGACGGTCGAGCCGACATAGACGAAGAGACGATCGTCGCCGTAGACCTCGGGCGCTCCGAGCGTCTCGCCTTCGACGGGGACGATGCCCTTGCCGAGTTTCCCGGTCGACTCCGCGATCAGTTGTTCTGCCCAGGCGCCGAACGCGCGGACCTTGGGATGCGTCACGATCGTGAGCTTGTCGCGGCCGGCCGTCGCCGCGCCGCCGATGGCCGCGCCGAAGCGCACGCCGCGCGCCTTCGACGGATCCGCGGTCTTGGCGTTTCCGTGCATCGCGCCCAGCCCGCGATCGAGCAAGAGGTTGACGTCGTAGCCCGCGGCCGCCGCCGGGACCATGCCGAAGAACGAGAGGGCGGAGTAGCGCCCGCCGATGTTCGGATCGTTTTCGAACGAAGTGCGGAAACCGGCCTCTTTGGCTTCGACGGCGAGCGTCGTGCCGGGGTCGGTGATCGCGACGAAATGCGAGCCGGCATTCTCGGAGCCGACCGCCTTGACGACCTTCTCGTGATAGTAGGCGTAGTACGCGTTCGGTTCGGTCGTCGTGCCGCTCTTGGAAGCGACCAGGAAGAGGGTGCGTGAGACGTCGATCGCCTCGTCGAGTTCGGCGATCTGGACCGGATCGGTCGAGTCGAGGACGTGCAGTTGCGGGCGGCCTTCGATCCGGCCGAAGGTCGCGCGAAGAATATCCGGCGCAAGCGAGGATCCGCCCATGCCGAGCACGGCCACGTGCGCGAACGATTTCACCTCTTCTGCGAATGCCTTGAGGCGAGGGACCGCCTCCATGAGATGTTCGGGGATGTCGAGCCAGCCGAGCGCATGTGCGATGATCTCGGCGTGCGCCGGATCGTTCGACCAGAGGCTCGCGTCCTTGTTCCAAAGGCGCGTCAGGAAGTCGCTCTTGACCAGGCCTGCAAGGGCCGCGTCAAAGGGGCCGTCGGTCTTGCCGAGCGAGAACGCTACGCGCTCGCTGCCGCCGGAGAGGATCTTCTGTTTGTAGACGATCGCGCCGAGCAACGCCGCGAACGAATCGGAGAACGACGCGACGCCGTCCACTTGAAGCTTGTGGGTGACGTCGTAGAGCGAGATGCCCGCATCCTGCAACGCTTTGGCGGTCGCGCGCGCGTCGTCGAGTCCGGTCTCGACCGTGTCGGCGACGACCGTGCCGTGATCGAGCAACGCGGCAAGCGTGTTCGGCGGCATGGTGTTGACGGTGTCGGGACCGATCACGGTCTCGACGTACATCAGGTCGGGATACGACGGGTTCTTGGTCGAGGTGCTCGCCCAGAGCGGACGCTGAACGGCCGCGCCCGCGGCCTTCGCCTTTGCGAATCCCTCGCCGTGGAACAGTTCCTTGAACTTCTGGTAGGTCAGTTTGAGATTCGCGATGCCGATCTTTCCGAGCAGGGGTGAAAGCGCCGTCTCGCCCTTGGCGATGCGATCGTCGAGGATCTTGTCCACGGCGCTATCGATGCGCGAGACGAAGACGCTGTTGACGGAACGGATCGCGTCGACCGGCTTACCCTCTGCGACGCGGCGGTTGATGCCGTTGATGTACGCCTGCGCCGTCTTCTCGTAGAACTCGACCGCGAAGATCAACGTGACGTTGATGTTGATGCCTTCGTAGATGCACTCTTCGATCGCCGGCACGCCCTCGTCGGTGCCGGGGATCTTCACCATCAGGTTCGGACGGTCGACCCGTTTCCAGAGCTCCTTGGCCATCGCGGTCGTGCCGGCCGTGTCGCCGGCCAGCAGTGGCGAGACTTCCAGGCTGACGAAGCCGTCGTTGCCGCCGGACGAATCGAAGACCGGGCGAAACGCATCGCAGGCGTTCTGGATGTCTTGCACGGCCAGGTCCCAGAAGAGCGCGTCTGCGTCTTTTTCGGTGCCGAGCAGCGACTTGAGCTGTTCGTCGTAGTCGACGCCCGCGCCGATCGCCTTTTCGAAGATCGTCGGGTTGCTGGTCATGCCTCGCAGGCCCTGATCGATCAGCCGCTTGAGTTCGCCCGAGGCGAACATGTTACGGCGCAGATTGTCGAGCCAGACGCTCTGCCCGTCGGCGAGCAGCTGCTGCAGTTGGTTACTCACGAATGCGAATCTCCTAAATACTAATGGGTTGCGAAGTCGAAAGTCTTGGTCGCGACCGCGGCGATCGCGTCGGCGGTAAAGCCGTACTCTTGAACGATTGCGGAAGCGGGAGCGGATGTCCCGAAGTGGTCGAGCCCGTAGGCGATTCCGCGATCGCCGACCCAGCGCTGCCAGCCGAACGTGGCGGCGGCCTCGATCGAGATGCGAGCGGTCACGCTCGGCGGAAGAACCTCGTCGCGATAGGTCTGTGGTTGCGCCGCGAAGAGCGTCTCGCACGGCATCGAAACGACCCGCGTCGCGATGCCCTTGGCATCGAGCAACTTCTTGGTCTCGACCGCCAGGCCGACCTCGGAGCCGGTCGCGATCAGGATCAGGTCCGGCGTGCCGGCCGCATCGGCCAGGACGTAGGCGCCTTTCTCGATCGGAACGGCCCGTTCGCCGAGGAATGGGACCTTCTGGCGCGTCAGCACGATCGCGTAGGGGCCGTCGTGCGGTGCGATCATCAGCTTCCAGGCTTCGCGCGTCTCGATCGCATCCGCCGGACGGATGGTGGTCAAGTTCGGCGTCGCGCGCAGCATCGCGAGCTGTTCGACCGGCTGATGGGTCGGGCCGTCTTCACCGAGCAGCACCGAATCGTGCGTGAACACGAAGATCTCGTGCAACTTGGAGAGCGCGGCCAGGCGGATCGCCGGTTTCATGTAGTCGGCGAAGTTGAAGAAGGTCGCGGAGAACGGTAGCAGACCGCCGTGGTAGGCGATGCCGTTGTTGATCGCGGCCATCGCGTGCTCGCGCACGCCGTAGTGCACGTTTCGGCCGGCATACGATCCCGGCTCGAAGTCGCCCTGACCCTTGAGATACGTCTTGGTCGACGGATCCAGATCGGCCGAACCGCCGACGAGCTCGGGCAACGCCGGTGCGATCGCGTTCATGGTCGCTCCACCCGAGTCGCGGGTCGCGACCGAACCGTTGGTCGCGTCGAATGCGGGCCACGTCAGATCGGCGGGCAGGCGCTTCGCGGCGATCCGTTCGAGTTGCGCTGCGAGCGTCGGGTTGTCGTTCTTCCACGCGGCGTACGCCAGTTTCCACGCGTCTTCGGTGGCGGCGCCCTTCGCGCCGACCGCGCGATACCACGCGAGCACGTCGTCGGGAACGTAGAAGGCCGGCTCGATCGGCCAGCCGAGGCGCTCTTTGGTCTTGGCGGTATTCGCCGCACCGAGCGGCTCGCCGTGCGCCTTGCTCGTATCTTGTTCGGGCGATCCGTATCCGATGTGCGTGCGGATCGCGATGAACGACGGCCGATCGGTGACCTTCTTGGCGGTCGCGATCGCTTCGTCGATCGCATCGGCATCGTTGCCGTGCCCGATATCGACGTATTGCGTGTGCCAGCCGGTCGCGTCGAAGCGCGCGACGTGATCGTCGGTGAACGTCAGGTCGGTCGGACCCGCGAGCGAGACCTTGTTGTCGTCGTAGAGCACGACCAGCTTACCCAGCTTCAGATGCCCGGCGAGCGACGCGGCCTCTTGGCTGATGCCTTCCATCAGGTCGCCGTCACCGCAGATGCAGTAGGTGAAGTGATCGACGATCGGATGATCCCCGACGTTATAGATCGCGCCGAGGTGCGCTTCGGCGGCGGCCATGCCGACGGCGTTGGCAAAGCCCTGGCCGAGCGGGCCGGTGGTCGCTTCCACGCCGGGCGTATGCCCGAACTCGGGATGGCCTGGCGTCTTGCTGCCGAGCTGACGGAACGACTTGAGATCGTCCATGCTCACGCCATAGCCGGTCAGGAACAAGAGCGAGTAGAGGAGAGCCGAGCCGTGCCCGGCCGAGAGCACGAAGCGGTCGCGATCGAACCAGCCGGGGTCTTGCGGGTTGAACTTGAGGTGCCGGGTCCAGAGCGCATAGGCCATTCCGGCCGCGCCAAGCGGCATACCCGGATGTCCGGAGTTCGCCTTCTCGACCGCGTCTACGCTGAGAAAGCGGATGGCATTGATGCGTTGCTCGTCGGCAGGGGTATTCGGCACGAAAAATCCTCATAGATAAGTGAGAGCGGGTCCGCGAAAACCTCGGGAACCTGCATCATTCCTCAGGGGAGCCCTTATTTCTTACCCACGGGCAACCCATATGGAGGGTATTAACGGTTCCAGGGGAGCATATTCGGCGCACCTAATGACTAGATTAGGAGAACATATATGTCTGGCCGAAGTCGACATGCTGCTTCGATCAGCGATTTATGCTCCGATTCGGCTGCCGATCGCTGATCTTCGCGCGATGCGGCTGTGCGAGGTTCGCGAGGGCGGACGCCTAAGCGGGGCCGTCGAATCGACGGCGCAATGAATCACGAAGCGATGGCGTTGGCGATTGGGGAACTGGCGGAAGGCCCGTCCAGGGTGACCGGTCCGGCCGGAAAGGTGATCGACGACGTGATCGAGGCGCTCGACACCGGAGCGGTCCGCGTCGCCGAGCCGAACGCCGATGGAACGTGGACCACGAACGCCTGGATCAAACAGGCGATCCTGTTATATTTCCGCCGTCGCGATGTCGAGTGGATCGGCGATCCGATGGGCGCGACCCCGGCCTACTACGACAAACTCCCGATCAAGCGCAATTACGAGGCGCTAGGCGTCCGGTGCGTGCCGCCCGGCGTCGCCCGGTTCGGCTCGTTCCTGGCGCGTAACGTGATCCTGATGCCCGGCTACGTGAATATCGGCGCCTATGTCGACGAGGGCAGCATGATCGATACGTGGGCGACGGTCGGATCGTGCGCGCAGATCGGCAAGCGCGTCCACCTCTCCGGCGGCGTCGGCATCGGCGGCGTGCTCGAACCCGCGCAGGCCTCGCCGGTCATCGTCGAAGACGATGCGTTTCTGGGATCGCGTTGCATCGTGGTCGAAGGCGTGCACGTCGAACGCGAAGCGGTCCTCGGTGCGGGCGTCGTGTTGACGGCCTCGACCCCGATCGTCGACGTGCGCGGCTCGGCCCCGATCCGGACCAAAGGCCGTATCCCGGCGCGCGCGGTCGTGATTCCGGGCACGATTCCCAAACAGTTCCCGGCCGGTGAATACGCCGTGCCGTGCGCGTTGATCATCGGCGAGCGGAGCAGTGCGACGGATCGTAAGACGTCGCTTACCGATGCTCTCCGCGACTTCGGCGTCTCCGTCTAAGTTGAACCCGCGCGTCCTCGAGATTCCCGGATCGCTGATCCGGCAGATCGCCGCGAAGCGGCGGCCCGACTCGATCGACCTTGGCCTGGGCGAACCGACCCTGTTCCCGACCATGACCTATCTCGATGCGGCTATGGAAGATATCCGCAGGCGCGGCCTGCGTTACACGCAGAACGCCGGGGAGCCGGAGCTGCGCTCCGCGGTCGCCGCCCACTACGGCTATCCCGGCATGGACCACGCCGAGAACGTCTGCATCACGACCGGATCGCAAGAAGCGATGTATGCGGTTCTCAAGACGCTCCTCGATCCGGCGGCGGACGAACTCCTGGTCGTCGAGCCGGCGTTTCCGTCCTACTTGAAGATGGCGATGCTCGAAGGCACGGCGGTCCGCACCGTCGCGATGAGCGCCGAAGACGACTTCGCCTTTGACGCCGAGCGCATCCTGGCAGCGATCGGCGGCCGGACGCGCGCGATCGTGATCTGTTCGCCCTGTAACCCGACCGCCCGCGTCCTGCGTGAAGAAGAAGCGCGCAAGCTCGCGATCGCCCTCGAACGGCGCGGCGGCGACCCGGTCTGGTTGATCCACGACGAGATCTATCGCGAGCAGACGTTCGTCGAGGATGCAAGCGAACTCGCCCGCATCTATCCGCACACGATCGTGACCAACTCGCTGAGCAAGAGCAACGCGCTGACGGGCCTTCGGATCGGCTGGTTCGTCGCGCCGGCGGCATTCGTGGAACAGGCGATCAAGACGCATGCCTGGGCCGTCTCGTGTGCGGACACGTTCGGCCAGCACGTCGCCCGCCACATCTTCGCCGACCCGAACGGCATCCGCGAGCACGCGGCTTGGTATACCGAGCATCGCGCCGCCGTGATCGGCGCCCTGAACGCCGCCGGTCTGCATTTCGCACCGGTCGACGGCTCGTTCTACGCAAGCGTCCGCCTCCCCGAAGGCCGCAACTCCCTCGACGCCGCCCTGGCCCTGATCGAACGCGAGAATGTCCTCACGATTCCGGGCAGCGCCTTCGGCGCATCCTTCGAAGGCTGGCTCCGCCTCAGCTGGGTCGCCCAGATCGAAACCGTCCGCACCGGCATCGAGCGGATAGCTGCGTTCTGCGGAAGAGCGCTCTAGTCGGTCTCGACCAGTTCGGCAGCACCCAGCTAGGGCATCGATGTGAGCGGAAGGGTGAAGGCTAGGCTTGCGCTCATGCGGTCCCCGGCGAAATCCAACTCGGGCCCGAAGGCGATGGTATGGCGACCCGGTTTCAGATGCCCGAAGCGCAGAGTGAGATACTCGGTCGCGCCCCCCGAGACGATCGTTTCGATCGGCGGGTGTCCGTCGATCGAGACGAAGTATGCGTCGTCCACGAGCGGCTCGTCGGTCTTGCCGGCGAAAAAGTCCGTGAAGAAGAGACGCAGGCGGACGATCGCGGAATCGCGCGTCAGGAAGATCGAGGCAGGAGCGACATTTTGACCGACGTCGATGACGAGGTCGAGCGGCGTAAACGTCAGCTCTTCCGGGGATACGACCGAACATCCCAACGTCTTCGACAAGGTAGGGTTGAGAATTGAGTACGCTCCGATCGCATCATCGGAGTAGACACCGTTCGCGGGCAAGACGATTTGGTCTCCAAGCCATTTGCCGGAATGATCGCTAATGCTGAAGCGCACGGCGCTTGCGGACGCGCCCGAATCTAAGGTAGCCGTAAGGAGGCCGTCGTGCGACATCGAGCAACTCGCGATCCCCGATCCGCGCGTTACGATCGGCATCGAATCCGCAGCCTTCGCCGGCATCGGCATGGAGAAGAGCAGCATCGTTCCTAGGAAGACCGGCGTAAGGCTACGCAGCACTCGTCTACCCGATCCAGACCGTTTGGATGTTGACGAACTCGTGAATGCCGGAGCCGGCGAGTTCGCGGCCGTAGCCGCTGCGTTTGACGCCGCCGAAGGGGACGCGTGGATCGCTGGCGACGACGGCGTTGACGAAGGCGCAGCCGCATTCGAGGCGCGCGGCCAGGCGTTCGCCTTCCGCGACGTCGGCCGTCCAGACGGATCCGCCTAGGCCGAACGCGCTGGCGTTGGCAAGTTCGATCGCGTGATCGTCGTCGCGCGCGCGGATGACGGCGGCGGCCGGCCCGAAGACCTCTTCATCGAACATGCGCATGCCGGGGACGACATCGGCGACGATGGTCGCGTCGTAGAAGTAGCCCGCGCCATCACGAGCGTGCCCACCGAGCACGAGCCGCGCGCCTGCGTCGACACTCGCGCGGACCTGTGCGTGCAACGTGTCGCGGAGATCTCCGCGCGCGACCGGGCCTAGGCCGGTACTCTCCGCGGTAGGATCACCGACGGCGAGCGCGCCCGCGTGCGCCGCGAAACGTTCGACGAACGCGTCGTAGACGGCGTCGACCACGATGAACCGCTTGCCGGCGATACACGACTGACCGTTGTTCTGGAATCGCGCGGTGACGGCGCCGTTGGCGGTGGCGTCGAGATCCGCATCGGCGCGAACGATGAATGCATCCGAGCCACCAAGTTCGAGAACGCTCGGTTTGAGCGCGGCTCCGGCAGCGCTGCCGACGGCGATGCCGGCCCGTTCGCTCCCGGTCAACGTTACCGCGGCGATGCGTTCGTCGGCGATCAGGGCGTCGGTCGCCTCGTTCGAGTACAGGATGGTCGCGAACAGATCGGGCGGCGCGCCGGCTTCGCGGAAGATCCGTTCCATCTCGAGCGCGCAGCGGGTCGTGTTCTCGGCGTGCTTGAGGACGATCGCGTTGCCGGCCATCAGCGCAGGCGCGGCGGCGCGGAAGACCTGCCAGTACGGATAGTTCCAGGGCATGATCGCAAGCACCACGCCGAGCGGCCGGAACGCCACGTAACTGCGCTTCGCGGGCGAGGGTGCGGCGACGTCGGCGAGCAGCGTCGCGGCATCGTCGGCGAAGTACTCGCAGCACGCGGCGCACTTCTCGACTTCGGCGCGGGCCTGCACGATCGGTTTGCCCATCTCGTGCGTCGCGGTCGCCGCGAGCCCGTCGCGCTCGGCACGAAGGCGCCTGCCGACCTCGCGCAACAGCGCTCCGCGCTCCTCCAGCGAGATTTCGCACCAAGCACGCTGCGCGGCGCGCGCGCCGTCGAGGCGCTTCACGATCTCGACGTGGGTCATGTAGGCGAACGCTTCGATCCGCTCGCCGGTCGTGGGGTCGATCGTGCTGAAGTCCATGCTTTAGAGCCCGTTCTCCGACCATGGGCCGCGCGGACCTGCGTAGATCTGGATCAGGCTCTCCGGATGCAGATAGGCCTTCGCGACGCGCTGGATATCGGCGGGCGTGATGCGTGCGTAACGCCGGCCGAGCGTCTGGTAGTAGTCGAGTGGCAGTCCGCTCGATGCGACGTCGAGCAACTCGCTGGCCTGCCCGCCCGCCGATTCTTCCGAGAGCAGCGCTTCGCTCACCAGGCGCGTCTTGGCTTCGAGGAGTTCGGTCGCACTGACGGGCGCGGTCTGCAAGAGGATCAGTTGCACGCGGACCAGGTCGATCGCTTGCGGGACCTTCGACGGCGAGGCGCTTAGTTGGATCTCGAAATCGCCGCGCGACGGGTTGGCCCGGAGATCGCTTCCGACGCTATAGACCAGACCGCGCGTCTGACGAAGCTGTTGCCAGAGGCGCGACTCGAAGGCGCCTTCGCCGCCGAGGATCTGGCTCATCAACTCGAACGTATCGTAATCGGGGTTGGTGCTCGCGATGGCGGGTTGCCCGATCTTGACCGTCACTTGGTTCGCTTCCGTACCGACCCACGCGTGGCCGGCGGTGGCGCTCGGGAGCGCCATCAAGGCCGTCGATGGGGTCGGCCCTTCCGCGCTCCACGACCCGAAAGCCGCTTCGAGCGCGCTCCGGACGCGCGCCGGATCGACGTCGCCGACGATCGCGATCGACGTCAGATCGGGGCGCCAGTAGCGATGCGTGTAGGCCACCAGGTCGTCTCGCGTGAGCGATGAGACCGTGTTCTTGCTCGCAAAGCGCAGGGCCGGATCGTCCGGCGAGAGCAGCAGATGCAGATAGGCGCGATCGACGACCGTGCTCGCCAGGTTGTTCTCGGACTGCAGGCTGTTCGCCAGCTGATCGCGTTCGAGATCGACCCACTGCTCGGGAAAGGACGGATGCATCTCACCGTCCGCGACGATCTTGAGGATCGCGTCGAAATCGTGCGACATCCCCTGTGCGGAGAAGCTCGCGCCGGTCGAGACGTACGCCCCGAGATCGTCGGTCGTCCGATGCCGCACGTCGAACGGGTAGGCGTCGCTTGCATAGTCGGCGACCGATGAGGCGAGGCGTGCGACGCCCTCCTGGCCCGGTGCCTGGAACGCCACGCTGGATCGGATCGCGCCCTTGAGCACGAAGGTCGGACGATCGTGTTTCTCTTGCACGATGACGCGCAGACCGTTGGCGAGCGTGAAGGCGACCGGTTTGAGCTTGCTGCGAACCCTGGAAGGCGTACGCAGGATCGCGGCGAGCGCCTTCGGCACGATCACCGGGCCGCTCGGCTCGCGAGTGGAGAAGTCGTCGGTGACCGAGGCGTCGCTCTTCTCGGAGTTGCCGGCGTTACGCGCCTCGTTCGGGCGAAGGTGTCCGACCACGGTCGGCTTGGCGAGGTATTTCGCAGCCGCCGCCGTCAGATCGGCGGGCGTCAGCGCCGCGATCCGGGCGTCCTCGTCGCCGACCTTCTCGCCGACGATTCCGTAGGTATAGCCGGCCAGGCTGCCCGCTCCGGTGATCGAGTCGCCCGAGAAGATCCGGTCCGCCAGCGTCATGCGGGTCGCTCCGCGGGCGAGATCGGGCGAGACGCCGTTGTGGATCAGGTTGTCCATCGTCGCCTGGAAGACGGTCTGGGCCTCGTCGGCGGTGTGCCCGGGGTTGAGGATCACGAACACGTTCAGGAGGCCGCCCTTGAGCTGCGTGTCGGCGTTGGTGCTGATCGCAAGCGCGATGTTCGTCTGCACCAGCGCTTGGTAGAACGGCGAGCGCTGGTTCTCGATCAAGGACGAGAGGGTGGAGATGGCCGGTTCGCCCGGCTCGGTGTCGCCGGGGATCGCGTAGGCCAGATCGACGACTTCGAACGGAAACGGGAACTCCGCTTCGACGATCGCGCCGTGGGCGGCCATCGGTGTGACCGTGGAGCGCGCGGGGAGCTTGCGGGCCGGAATCGCACCGAAATAGCTCTGCACTTCCTTGAAGACGTCGGCGTGGTGGACGTCGCCCGCGACGACCAATGCCGCGTTATTGGGGGCATACCACTCGTGATAGTAGGTAGCGATGTCGCTCGCGGTCGCGCCGGCCACGTCGTTGCGCAGACCGATCGGAGTGCGGCCGTGCGGGTCGCCGGGATAGGCGGCCGCTCGAACGCGTGCCAGCAGGTTGAAGAACGGCGACGAGTCGTCACCGTCGAGTTCGGCGAGCACCGCGCCGCGTTCGACGTTCCAATCCTGTTGGCGGATCATCGCGTGCTGCATGCGATCCGATTCCAGGTAGAGCCCGACATCGAGCCGGTCGGCGGGCATGGTGAAGTAGAACTCGGTGTAGTCGTAGTCGGTCTGTCCGTTCATCTCCGCGCCGAGACGGGCGGTCGTATCGAGCAGTCCGCCCGCGCTGACGTTGGTCGTCCCGCGGAACATCATGTGCTCGAGCGCGTGCGCGAGGCCGGTCTTTCCGGACGTCTCCTGGAGCGAGCCGAAGCGATACCAGGTCGCGACCTGCACGACCGGTGCCGCATGGTCCTCGATGACGATCACTTGCAGACCGTTCTTGAGGGTCGTGGTGAAGACGCTCGCATCGGCGGATGGGGCGCTCTGCGCGCGGGTCGCGGCCGCCGGAGCGAGCGCGAGCACGAGCCCGAGGATGACGAGGATGGAACGACGGTACACCGTGACTCCTTTAGATGGTAGTGCCGAGATAGTAGGCGGCCGACGCCTCGACGGCTTCGCGCGGAAGGCATCCGATCAACTCGCTCCCCGCCACCTCGATGCCGCGAACGGCCGCGAGCGCGCGGATGGTCTCGACGACCCGGTAGAGCGGAGTCGCATGGTACATCGTAACGTTGAGCGAGACCTGAACCGTTTCGTGACT
>JBEPVY010000052.1:0-13891 GCA_041690835.1 Vulcanimicrobiota bacterium
GCCGCGATCACGGCGGGCTGATCTTCGCCGACGTGCGCGATCGCGACGGCATCACCCAGGTCGTGTTCGACCCCAAGGATGCGAGCTTCAAAGAAGCCGAGAAGCTGCGCCACGAGGACGTCGTGCGCGTGACCGGTCGCGTCCGCAAACGCCCGGCCGGCACGGAGAACCCGCGCCTCGGGACCGGCGAGATCGAGGTCGGGATCGAGGGGCTCGAGATCCTCAACCGCTCGGAAGTTCCGCCGTTCCAGGTGAATTCGGATGACGACGTCGACGAGAACCTGCGCCTGGAGTACCGCTATCTCGACCTGCGGCGTCCGCGCATGCAGCGGAACATCCGCACGCGCCATCGGATCGTCAAGGCGATCCGCGACTTCTTCGACGCGCGCGACTTCATCGAGATCGAAACGCCGATGCTGATCAAGTCGACGCCGGAGGGCGCGCGCGACTATCTCGTGCCGAGCCGCCTGCATCCGGGCACGTGTTATGCGCTGCCGCAGTCGCCGCAGTTGCTCAAACAGATCTCGATGGTCTCGGGATTCGGCAAGTACATGCAGATCGCGCGTTGTATGCGCGACGAAGATCTGCGCGCCGATCGCCAGCCGGAGTTCACCCAGGTCGACGTCGAGATGTCGTTCTGCACGCAAGAAGACGTGCTCGAGACGATGGAGTCGTGCATCCGCGACGTCTGGAAGCGCGTGCTGGATCTCGACGTCGCGCCGTTCCCGCGGCTGACCCACGCCGAAGCGATGGCGCGCTACGGCATAGATAAACCGGACATGCGCTTCGGGCTCGAACTCGCCGACGTGGGCGCGACGTTCGGACAGACCGACTTCGTCGTCTTCAAGGGCGCGCTCGAGGCCGGCGGCAACGTGGTCGCACTGCGCTACCCGGGCGGCGCCGCGCTCTCGCGTCGCGACTTCGACGCGCTCACCGAATCGGCCAAGGGCTTCGGTGCCAAGGGCATGGTCTGGATCGCCCTCGGCGCGGACGGTACCAAGTCGTCGGCCTCCAAGTTCATGACCGAAGACGTGGTCGCCTCGCTCAAGACCGCGACGCACGCGGAGACGGGCGATGCGCTCTTGCTCTTCGCGGATTCGAAGGCGGTCGCGTTCGGCGCGGCCGGCAAGATGCGCAACGAAGTCGGCGAGCGCTGCGGACTACGTGATCCGAAGAAGTTCTCGTTCTGCTGGGTGACCGATTTCCCGTATCTCGAGATCGATGCGGAAACGGGCAAGCCCACGCCCGCGCATCACCCGTTCAGCTCGCCCGGCGAAGGTCAGTGGGAACTGATCGATACCGACCCGACCGCGATGCGGGCGCAACACTACGATATGGTCCTCAACGGCTGGGAACTCGGCTCGGGCTCGATCCGCATCCACAAGGCCGAGCAGCAGCGCAAGATCTTCACCATGCTGGGCATGACCGAAGAGCAGATCCAGGAGCGCTTCGGGTTCTTCATCAAGGCGCTCGAGTATGGCGCGCCGCCCCACGGTGGGATGGCGCTCGGAATCGATCGGGTCGTGATGATCGCGTGCGGCGAGGAGAACATCCGCGAAGTGATCGCGTTCCCGAAGAACCAGGTCGGTCGCGACGTGATGATGGACGCGCCGTCGCCGGTGCCGGAACGCCTTTTACGCGATCTTCACCTAAAGAGCACGGCCCCGCCACCCGACGCCTAGAAGAGATGTCCACGATGCGCCCGTTTCTGTCGTCGGCCGTGATGGCCGCGGCAATCGTCCTCTCACCCGTCCTCCCGGCCCTCGCGGCCGGGGGGCCGTCGTGCGGCCAGACGACCTTTCACGGGCCCAAGGGCGTCGTCTTCAACGTGCTGTTCGCCAAGAACGGTGCGGTCCAACGCTATGCGCTGATCGAGAGTTCGGACAATCCCGAACTCGACCACGACATCCAACGCTCGCTCGTGCGTGAGTACGGCCCCGAGGGCATCAACGCTCCTCCGGTGCAAATTCTCACCTATAAGCCCGGTTCGAGCGGGGGAATGCTGGTCCCCGACAAAGCGATGGACTCGTGCGGCCGCATCTCTCACTTCCAATAGCCCTGGTCTTCGCGCTCGCCGCCTGTTCGAGTGGCAGCTCGTCGCAGGCCGACGCCTCCGCATCCCCCGAGCCGTTCGTATCGTGCGAGACGCGCCAGCTCCAGATCGAGGGAGCCGACGTCGAAGTCGACGCAAATGTCGACGCGACCCTCGGCGCGGTGATCGTCACCGACGCACCCAACGACGGCTCGCGCGAACGCGCCCTCGCCGAAGTGCGCAAAGAATACGGCTCCCCGAAACCCGACACGCGCACGACCACCCGCCCGTGGCACCTCGGCCTCATCCGCAAAACCGACATGTGCGGTCGCCCGATCGTCACCGACTCGCCCCCACCCTCGCCCTAAGGCGCTAGCCGGCGAGCAACGCGCGCGCCCGCGCGAACACCGCATCGAACATCGCCACCGTCAGCTTCCCCGTATTCGTATTCTGCCGGCTCGGATGAAACGAGGCGAGCACGACAACCTTGTCATCCCGAGCGTAGCGAAGCGTAGTCGAGGGACGCGCGACGGCTTCCGCCAGATGCCCGAACACCGGCTTGCTCTCGAATGCGTAGCCGCGTTCCGTCAGCGCGCGGATGGTCGCGTCGAAGCCGATCCGTCCGAGCCCGATCGCGACGCGCATCTTCGCGAGCGCTTCGAACTCTTCGACCAGGTACGGAAAGCAGTTGCGCAGCTGTTGCGGCGTCGGCTTGTTCTTCGGCGGTGCGCATCGGCCGGCGGCCGTGATGATACAATCGCGCAGCTCCATCCCATCGTCGCGATCGGTGGCGAACTCTTGCGAAGCGAAACCCGCCCGATAAAGCGCCGGAAAAAGAAAATCACCCGACGCATCGCCCGTGAACATCCGTCCGGTCCGATTGCTCCCATGCGCCCCCGGAGCGAGCCCGACCAACACCACCCGCGCCTCCGGATCCCCGAACGCCGGTACCGGCCTACCCCAATACGTCCGGTCGGCGTACGCGCGCTTCTTCACGCGCGCCACCTCCGCGCAATACGCGCGCAGTTCGGGACATCGCGTACAGACCACGACGGCTCGCTCGATCGACCGTATCGACATTTGCGTCCATAGTAGCAGAAGTGACGTCGCCTTTGCGAGAAGATGACCTGTGTGACTGCATTCGCAGAGCCGCTCGAGGCTCCGGAAGCCGACCGTACCGATAAGGGCGGGATCGGGTTGCTGACGGCTGCGCACGTCTTCAACGATGCGAATCAGAGCGCCGTGCCGGCGCTGGTCGCGTTTCTCGTCGCGCATGATGGGTTCTCGCTTGCGTCGGCGGCGACGTTGGTGTTGGCGATGAATCTCTCATCCTCGGTCGTCCAGCCGGTGTTCGGATGGCTCTCCGACAAGCATCCGATGCCGTGGGTGATTCCGGTCGCGTTGCTGGTCGCATCGACCGGGACCGCGCTGATCGGCGTCGCGCCGAATTTTCATATGATGCTGCTCGCGGCGCTGGTCGCGGGTATCGGCATCGCGGCGTTCCATCCGGACGGTGCGCGCGCGGCCAGCCATTTCTCCGGCGCGAAGCGCGGCCTCGGGATGGGGCTCTTCTCGGTCGGCGGTTACGGGGGCTTTGCGCTCGGCCCGATCCTGGTCACGCCATTGCTGCTCGCGGACGGTCTGCACGGAACGCTCTACCTGATCATCCCCGGTGCGGTGATGGCGATCGTGCTCGCCTTCAATCTGCCGCGCTTCCAGCGGGCGAACGCGCACGCGCACAAGCACCGCCGGCGCAACGGCGTCGACGATTGGCGCGGCTTCGCGCTCTTGAGCGCCGTCGTCGCGTTGCGTTCGACGATCTTCTTCGCGGGCGTCACGTTCCTGGCGTTTTTCACGCTCGCGGTCACGCACGGCACGCCGGGTCAGGGCTCGATCGTGTTGGATGCGATGCTGCTGACGGGCGTCGGCGGGACGCTGCTGGGCGGACATCTCGCCGATCGCTTCGATCGGCGCCGGATCATCTCGGCGTCGCTCGTGCTCTCGCTGATCGGGGCCGTCGCGCTCGCGCTTGCGGGCGCGTTCGCTCCGAACTTCGGGTTGATCGTGGTGCTCGCCGCGCTCTTCGGGCTGGGCGTGAGCCTCTCGGCCGGCGTGATCGTGGTGCTCGGTCAGGAGTATCTCCCGAACCGCGTCGGCATCGCTTCCGGCATGACGCTCGGTCTAGCGGTCACCCTCGGCGGAGTCGCGGCGCCGGTCTTCGGATGGATCGGCGATCATCGCGGCATGGTCGCGGTCTTCGCGGCGGTCGCGGCGATGGCGCTGCTCTCGGGCGTCCTCTCGCTCGCCTTGCCTCAGATCAGACCGGGAAAGCCGAGCCGCGCCAACGCGGCGTAGGTCGCGATCCCGACGGTCGTCGAGAGGTTTATGCTCCGCACGCTCTGCGGGCGCATCGGCACGCGCAGGGTCGTCTCGGGATGCGCGTCGAGCAACGCTTGCGGTAGCCCCTTCGTCTCCTTGCCGAACACGACCACGTCGCCGCTTGCGAACGGCGCCTCCGCGTACGTGCGCTCTGCGCGGGTCGAGAACAGCCAGAGCCGTTGCGATGCGGTCGCTTCGAGAAAGGCCTCGAGCGACGGATGCACCACAAGATCGACCAGATGCCAATAGTCGAGGCCGGCGCGCTTGAGCGACTTGTCGTCGATGCTGAAGCCGAGCGGCTCGACCAGATGCAGACGGCAGCCGGTCGCGGCGCACAGCCGCGCGACGTTGCCGGTATTCGGCGGGATCTCCGGTTCGATCAACGCGATATGCAGCGGCGTGCTCATGCGAGGACGTCCGCATACGGCAGGCCGTTCGGCGTGACGATGTAGCTCACGCCACCGTTGTGCTGCCAGATCCGTTCGATGGCCGCGCGCGGATAGATCGCGCGTAGATCCGGGTGTGCCGGATCGTTCACGACGCAGTCGCCATCGGACGTGAAGCCGCGGAGTACGACGAAATGCCCGTCGGAGTGTTCGAGCGGCGCGCCGGGGAGTTCACCGTCGCTCCAACGATACGAGATCGCGATCGGCAGGCTCCGTTCGATCAACCGCTGCGCGCGATCCAACCCGTCCAGGTACGCGACCACGCCGCGCAATCCGAGACGCCCGCTGAAGGCCATGTTGAACGCCCAGTTCCCGGTCCCGCGATAGGCGGTGTCGTACACCTCCGCCGCCGTCTCTCGTACCGAGATGTCGATGCCGTGATAGGCGTGCAACATCGAGAGGCTGGCCGCGCTACACCAACCCCGTTCGCTCTCGATCACGTACTGCGAGCGCGCGGGAACGTCGAGCACGAATGCATCGCGCGCGTACGGGAGCGAGGGTCGCGAGGCGGGCCGCGTCGCGAACGCGAGCAGCGCGAAGTCGAGATCGTCGGCGTGCAGGTCGATGCCGTCGAACGGTTCGTCTGCGCGGATCACGTCGGTCTCGACGCGGACGCCGTCGGCCCGCCCCGAGAGCGACCGGCGTTCGGACGGGTTCCAGCGCGCATACTCGAGCCACGGCGTTGCCGGTTCCCCGGCGCGGCGCAAGCGGAACGAGAGCGAACCGGAGGTGGCCAGAGCGTTCCACGACGGAACGCCCTCGAGCGCCGGTTCGAACGCGAGGGTGGTACCGGCTACGACGCCGGGACGTTCTAGATATCCCACTCCCACGAGTTCCACGAATCCAGGATGAACGAGGCCGGTTTGTAGTTCTTGACGTCGGAGTTCATCGCCGTATAGCTGTTCTCCCAATAGAAGAACACCGCCGGTACGACCTCGTGGATGCGCTCTTCCTCTTGCTGGTAGAGCACCTTTCGCTTGGCCTGATCGAACGTCGCGCCGGCCTGCAACGCGAGCTTGCTGATGAGCGGATCGCGCAGCCACGCCGTATTGGCGCCGCCCGGTGGGATGAACTTGGCCGCCCAGTAGCCCGAGTTGTCCGGGTCCGGTCCGTTGGTCGCGACGGTCCACTCCATGTCGTAGTTGCCGGTATAGAGCGGGCCGTTCTGTGCGAAGAGCAGGTTGACCGGATAGTTCTTGATCTCGATATCGAAGCCGACCAGTTTGAGCTTCTGCTGGATCACTTCTTCGGCTTGCTGGTTCTCGAGCTTGTTCGTACCGGTCGTGAGCTGCAAGTGGAGCGGTTGGCCGTTCTTCTCCAGGAGGCCGTTCGCGCCGGGGGTCCAGCCGGCGGCGGCGAGCAGCTTCTTCGCGCCGTCGATATCGAAGGGGTAGCGCGGGATGTTCGGCGCGGCCCACGAGCCCGGGAAGATGTCGCTGACCGCCAACTGGTTGTAGCCGTGGTAGACGGTGTCGTTGATGTTCTTCCAATCGATCGCTTCGGCGATCGCCCTGCGCACGCGCACGTCGTCGAGGATCGGGCGGCTCACGTTGAACTGCAGCCGACGCCAGTTCGCGATCAGATGTGTTTGGGTCGTGATCCCGGTGACGTTCTTCAGATTTGCGATGGTGCTCTCGCTCACACCGGCGTAGACGTCGATCTCGTGCGTCTGGAGCTGATTGAAGAGCGTATTGGTATCCGGGATGATCTTCCACACGACTTCGGCGAGCTTCGGCTTGCCGCGGAAATAGTACGGGTTGGGCACGAACTCGAGCGACGCGCCGTGATTCCAGGCCTTGAGCGCGAACGGTCCGCTCGCGAGCGGCTTCTCGTTGAACGGGATCTTGTTCAGGTCGGGATACGTGAAGAGCAGATGCTTGGGCAGCGGTGGGATCGCGCCCGGCGCGAGCAGGCCGAGCGCGGAGACGGCCGGCGTTTTGAGGTGGATGACGAGCGTGTACTTGTCGGGCTCGTCGACGTTCGCGATGTTGTCCCAGCCGTAGGTCGACCGGACCGTGTTGGCGGGGTTGTTGACCTCGTGATAGGTGAACATCCAATCGTCGGCCGTCAGCGGAACCCCGTCGGCCCACTTCGCATCCTTGCGCAGATGGATGGTGAGGGTCATGCCGTCCTTCGCGATGCCGCCGTTCTGCAGGCTCGGGACGACCGTCGCCAGATCCGGGATGTAGTTGCCGTTCTGGTCGTAGCGCAGAATGTAGCTGTAGAGCATGCCGAACGCCAGATCCGCCGCCGCGTTGTTGGCGAACATCGGATTGAGGCTGTCGGGCTCGTCCGGTTCGCCGAGTCGGAGGACGTGAGGTTGCGTCCAGGGATGGCGCCCGCTGGCGGTCGTCGAGGGTTGGGATTGCGAACAGGCGGCGAGGACGGTTCCGCAGAGCGCGAGTGCGAGCAGCGTGCGAGCGACGGTCATGGGTGGGCCTCCGAGAGCGGCTGGCGTTTCACGAGGGATGGCAGGACGGCGTCGTAGAGCGTGGCCGGGCCGAAGCGGACGACGTCGTCAGCCGGTAGTCCGGTCTCTTCGCGCGCGCGCGCGATCTCCTTGCGCGCCTCCGCGTCGTCGGCGATCGTGCGCGTGTTGAGCGCGATCCCGACCACTCGCGCCGGCTTGACGGTCGCGAGCAGGGCTTCGTGGAGATCGATCAGGGCCCGGTATCCGAGCACCGGCGTTCCGAACGTCGGAATCGCATCGTGTGGGATTTCGCAGACGAGCAAGAGCGCGTCCGGAGCAGCGCCGTACATGAGCGAGAGCGTGACCGGTGCGTAGGCGGGATGGTTGATCGCACCCTGGCCTTCGACCACGATCAGGTCCGGCTCTTCCTTCGCGGCTTGCAGCACGAGCTGCTCGGCGGCGCCGGTCGCGAAATCGCTGATGACGCGATCGACCGCGATGCCCCAGCCCGCGATCATGATGCCCGTCTGTCCGGTCGGCACGAACGCCGCACGCGCGCCGCGCGCCTTCGCGGCCGCGCAAAGTTCGATCGCGACGGTCATCTTGCCGACCGCGCAGTCGTTGCCGACGAGCAACAGGACCGGCGGTTTCACGGCATACGCTTTGCCGCTGAAGAGCGGCACGACGGGCGGCTCGCGGACATCCCAGATGCGCGTACCGCTCGCCCGCGCGGCCGCCGCGAACGTGGGATCGTCGTTCAGCATGTCGTGCAAGCCGCTGACGACCTCCAACTTCGCATCGATGGCGGCGAGCACTTCGTTCCGCCACGCGGGCGGCAGCGCTCCGCCTTGCGGCGCGGTCCCGATCAGGAGTGCGGTCGGATCGAATCGCAGGCCCTCGGCGACGCTCGCGACGATCGGCGCGTCGCTCTGCAGATGCGGCACGACGTCGCGCACGCTCTTGCCGGCGAGCGTCGGATCGATCACCGCGACCGTCTGGTCGTCGCCGTAACGGATCACGCCCTGAGCCGTCTTCGCATTCTCGGTGAACTCGCCGGGCGCGAGGACCAGATAGCGCCGTCTACGCAACGGCGGCCTTTTCGCGCACGCCCAGGCCGGGTGCATCGTTGAGGACGATCTTGCCGTCCCTGTAGGTGATGCCCTCGAACGGATCGCTTGCGGTCAGGAACGGGCCGTCGATGTCGGCCCAGTCGACCAGCGGCGAAAGATGCGCCGCGGCGCTCGCCGAGATCTGCGACTCGACCATACAGCCGAGCATGACCTTCATGCCCATCGCGCGCGCGGTGTGGATCATCTCGAGCGCCGGACGGATGCCGCCGCACTTGACGAGTTTGATGTTGATGCCGTCCACGCAGCCGTAGAGGCCGGGCAGATCCGACGGGAAGCGCGAGTCCTCGTCGGTGACGATCGGGATCTTGCTGTTCTCGCGGATGTGCCGGAGCCCGGCCGGGTTGCCGGCTGGAATCGGCTGTTCGCAGAACTCGATGTCGAAGCGTTCGATCTCGGCGAGGATGCGGATCGCGCTCTCGGGATCCCAGCCTTCGTTGGCGTCGATACGGATCGTGCCGGTGTAGCGCGAGCGGATCAGCTCCATCATCGCGATCTCTTGCTCGATACTGCCGCCGCCGAGCTTGACCTTCATCACCGGATGGTCGCGGATCTCGTCGACCTTCTTGATGGTCGTCTCGGGATCGGCGATGCCGATCGTGAACGAGGTCAGCGGCGTCTTGCCGGGATCCAGACCGAGCAACCGGTAGAGCGGCTTGTCGAGATCCTTGCCGATCAGGTCGTGCAGCGCGAGATCGAGCGCGCAACGCACGGCCGGCGGCATGTCGACGCCGAGGATGTTCTCGAGCAAGTACGGGTCGTCGATGTGGGGCGGATGTGCGGCGAGATAGTCGAGGACGCTTGCGACCGTCTCGTCGTAGCGGGTGAGCGGAACGGCTTCGCCGAGCCCCTCGTGTCCGTTCCAGGCCAACCTGACGAGCGCGGTTCGCGCGACCGTGGCTTCCCCGCGAGCGATCTTGAACGGATGTTTGAGCGGGAGTTCGAGCGTCGACGTCGTTAGTATCGCGGCAGCCATGCCGATGCGGTTCAACTCTACTGCGGGCGTTCCTCGCCATGCCTGCGCGATCGTCTGGTTGCGCCGCGACCTGCGCCTGCGCGACAATGTGGCGCTCGCCGCCGCCGCGCAGGCGGCCGGGCGCGTCTGTCTCGCCTTCGTGCTCGACCCGGCCTTGCTCGCCTCGGAGCGCATGGGAGCGCCGCTCGTGCAGGCGTTCTGTTCGGCGCTGGGCGCGCTACGGGCCGAGTTGCTCGAACGTTCGAGCGACCTGGCGCTGTTCGAGGGCGACTTCGTTCGCGAGCTCCTCGGCTTAGCGAAGCGGACCGGCGCGACCGCCGTCTACTTCAATCGCGATTACGAACCGGACGCGATCGCGCGCGATGAACGGGTCGCACGAGCCCTGGAGGCGGCCGGCCTCGAAGTCCGCTCGTTTCTGGATCACGTCTGTCTCGGTGCCGAGGACGTCGTCGGCTTGAGTGGATCGCCATACAAGGTCTTCACTCCGTACTCGCGCCGTTGGCTCGATAACTACCGGATCGCACCGCCCGTGCCCGTGCCCTCGCTCGATCTGCTCGAAGGCCGCCTCCTCGGGCGGGCGGAGATCGGCGAGACGCGCGCGATCCCGGCGCCCGAGTCGTACGGCTTCGTCTCGTCGCCGGAGTTCCCGGCGGCCTCCGAAGCGATCGCCGCCACGTCGCTCGCGCGCTTCGTCGCGATCGGCGGCCCGATCGAACGCTACGCGACGAGTCGCGATCTTCCGGCCGTCGACGGCACCTCGCACCTCTCGCCGCAGTTGCGCGCCGGCACGATCGGGATCCGCACGTGCTTCGCCCGCGCGTTCGAGGCGCGCGAATCCGGGTCGTGGGCGAACGAGCTGATCTGGCGCGAGTTCTATCAGATGATCCTGGCGCGGTTCCCGCACGTCGCGACCGGCCCGTTTCAGGAGGCCGCGCGCGCGATTCCGTGGCGCGACGACGAAGCCGGCTTCGCCGCCTGGTGCGCCGGCCGGACCGGCTATCCGATCGTCGATGCGGCCATGCGACAGCTGAATCGCTACGGCTGGATGCACAACCGCTTGCGGATGATCGCGGCATCGTTTCTCACCAAGGACCTGCTGATCTCGTGGCAGCGCGGCGAGCGGTACTTCGAACGACACCTCGCGGACGCCGACCTCGCGCAGAACAACGGTGGCTGGCAATGGGCCGCGTCGACCGGGACGGATGCGGTGCCGTACTTCCGCATCTTCAACCCGACGACGCAGGGCGAGCGCTTCGACCCGGACGGCGCGTTCGTGCGTGCGATGATCCCGGAACTCGGTACGCCGGCCTATCCGGCGCCGATCGTCGACCACGCCTTCGCGCGTAGGCGGGCGATCGAAACGTTCGCTTCAGCGCTCGGAAAAGGCGCGCGCTAAGAACGACGTGAAACGCGCGTCGTCGCGGAAGATGTCGAAGATCGGGTGCGTGCGGGCGATCGCGAGCCACGGATCGCGCTCGCGCAGGCTCCGTTCGAGTTCGCGCAGGGTCGCGTGTAGGTCGCCGATCCCGGCATAGATGGTGGCCGCGTTGAACGGCGAGCGATAACCGAAGTCGCCGTCCTGCAGCGCCCTCTGGTGACGCATCGCGCCGGCCACGTCGCCCGCACGACCGCGTGCGAAGCCCAGGATGGCGAGCATCTGCTGATCGTACTCGGTCGCGCCCTTGTAGAGCGCGGCCGCACCCGCGGAGTTGCCGGCGAGCGCGCGGGCGGTCGCGAGGTAGTAGCGCGCGAGCCCGTAGTCGGGGTCCATCTCGCAGACGTCGGTCAGCGTACGGATCGCGTGTTCGAACGCGCGGGAGAAGATGTCGAGCACGGCGGCGTTGGTGAGCAGCTTCGGCGCGTGCGGCTCGTGCGCGAGCGCGGCCGCGATCTCATCGGCCGCCGCGACCGAGTCGCCCGCGATCGCGAAGAACCACATCCGGAAGACGCGGACGTTGGCGGAGGCCGGTGCGTGGAAGCGCGCGCGGTCGTAGGACCGCTGCGCGGCGGCGAGATCCAGGTCGTAGTAGAGCGCGACTTCGCCGAGCACGGCGTGCGCTTCGGCCAGGCTCGCATCCAGTGCGAGCGCGCGCTCGGCGGCGACGCGCGCCGCCGGGAAGGCGTCGTGCGGCGGCACGTGCAGATACTCACCGAGCAGCAGGTGCGCTTGCGCCGCGCCCGCGTGAGCCGGCGCGTAGAGCGGATCGGCTTCGATCGCGAGCGCGAACTCGAGCAGCGAGCGCCGCAGATCCGCGGCCGTGCGCCGCTCAGCGAAGTATCGGCCGCGCATAGTCGCGCGGCGTGCGTCGGAGAGATCCTGCTCGCCGGCTGCGGCCGAGGTGGAGACGGGCGCCACGAACCGGTAGCCGATCCGCGGCACGGTCGCGATGTACCGCTCGTCCGGGCCGGCCTCTTCGAGCGCGCGGCGGAGCACGAAGACGTGTTGGGTGATGTTCCCTTCGGTCACTTCTTCGTCCGGCCAGAGTTCGTCCATGATCTCGGCTTTGGTGACCACCTCGCCCGCGCGGCGCACCAGCAGCGCGAGCAACTCGAGCGCTTTCGGCGAGAGCGGCACGGGCGCGCCATGGCAACGCAGTTCGCCGCCGGGCGAGTCGAGTGCGAAAGGACCGAAGCGGTGCGGTGAGGTCATAGTGGCTCCGCGCATCTTGAGGACCCGACAGGCGACCGCCTCCTAGCAAGCGGGCGCCCGCCAGGATACGATGCGATCTATGCACGTGATTCCTCTTGACCGAGGTGCTACGCTGTGAGCGTCCGACTGCGCTTGATCGCGTAACGTACCATAGGTCCCGAACCAACGTAATACCCTCGGGAGCATCAGCTCCGGATACGACCGGTTTGGCTGGGCGAACCGCCTACCAGACCTGCGCCCGGGCCGCACCCACCTGTGAGAACAGGTTCAGAACCTCGTACGGCAGACGTCTAGTGTGGTTGGACACCTTCACCGTTCTCGCTATCGAGAACGAGATGGCCGCGGAACGACCCGTAGGCCTCGCGGCGCGCGAACGGCCGCCCGGCATCTTCCCAGAGCAACACCGTCTTCAGCAGCATCGCCGCGTCGTCGGCTGGATCCGTCAGCGCCGGTTCCGGCCCGTACCGGAGCCAGGCCGAGTCGGCCTCCTTGCTCGCGCGCTTGAAGTCGTGCGCGTTCGCGCCGAACGTGCCCGGCGCGTTGCGCAGTGCGAGCGTGACGTTGGCGGCTTTGGCGGCCGAGGTCGCGGCGCCCAGCCGTTCCAGTTGCGCGCTCCAGGAGCAGGCCGTTTCGGCTTGGAGCGAGGCCGCGATCAGGGGCGCGCCGATGGTCAGCGCGATCGCGATGGTCGCGTCCCGTTCGGCATCGGCGGCGGCGAAAAACGCGTCGTCCCGGACGGCCGCGATATCGAGGCCGAGGTCGGTCGCCATCTTCTTGACCTGGGCGAGGTAGTCGCCGTCGGTCCGCGGAAAGTGCCGCACGTCAAGCACGACGCCATCGAAGGCGAACTCTCGCGCGCACTTTTCGAGGAACTCGAGTTGCGTCACATCCCCGCGGTCGAACGCGCGGGAGAACGCGGTGCTCGCGCAAGAGAGCTTCATCGGCGTCAGCGTTCCGCCCGTCGCGGAGAGAGCCCTTCGCCGTGAAAATTGCCCTCGGTGCCGATCACGCCGGTTTCGAATACAAAGATCGTATCGCCGCCGATCTCAAAGCCGGCGGCCACGAGATCCTCGACTTCGGGACGTGCGATGCCACGCCGGTCGACTATCCGCAGTACGGCTACGCCGTCGGCGAGGCGGTCGCCGCCGGTCACGCGGATCGCGGCATCGTGGTCTGCGGTTCGTCGATCGGGATCTCGATCGCCGCGAACAAGGTCCCCGGCATACGCTGCGCGGTCGTCACCGAACCGCTCTCGGCCGAACTCGCGCGTCGCCACAACGACGCCAACGTGCTGGCGCTCTCCGAACGCCTGACCGGCTGGGAGATGATCGAACGCCTGGTCCAGGTCTTCATGGAGACGCCGTTCGACGGCGGCCGCCACGCCGAACGCGTCGCCCAGCTCTTCGCTTACGACGCCGCGCAAGGCGCGCGCACGTTGAAAGCGATCGAAGCCGGCAAAGTCACCGGTGCCGAGACCCCGAAAGACCTTCTCCCGAAAACGTCAGCGTAAGGAACCGCCTCATGGACATGCTCGAAGGTAGCCGCATCCAAGCCCAGGATCCCGAAGTCTTCGCCGCGATCACGGGCGAGGAGAAGCGCCAGCGCGAGAACCTCGAGTTGATCGCCTCGGAGAACTACACGAGCAAGGCCGTTCGCGAAGCGATGGCCTGCGTGATGACCAACAAGTACGCGGAAGGCTACCCGGGCAAACGCTACTACGGCGGATGCGAGTGGGTCGACGTCGCCGAGACGCTCGCGATCGAGCGCGTGAAGAAGATCTTCGGCGCGGATCATGCCAACGTGCAACCGCACGCGGGCGCGCAGGCCAACATGGCCGTCTTCATGGCGCATCTGCAGCCGGGCGACACCGT
>JBEPVY010000053.1:0-13783 GCA_041690835.1 Vulcanimicrobiota bacterium
CCCGCCCGCTTGCTTGTGGCGGCCGGGGGCAATGGGGTGCTCTGCGCGGGCCCCCGGCGCCGGGGGGTTCTGCTCGCGGGGCCGCGACATCATCGACCGCGCGCATGCGGCGCGCTTGGCGAACGATGCGGTCAACGTCGAACTGCTGGAAGGCATGCTGCGCTCGTACTTGCGGCGCACTTCATTGCTCGAGCGCGCGCTCTCGGCCTACTATCTGGCGATCGGCCTGTTCGTCACGGCGAGCCTGGCGATCGCCTTCGATAACGTGATCGGGCACGTCGTGCCGTGGCTCGCGACCGCCTTGGTCGTCGGCGGCGCGGTTCTACTCCTGCTCGGATCGCTCGCGATCTTTCTCGAGACGAACCTGGCGGCCGGCGTGCTCCGGCACGAGATCGCGCTCGGCGCGCCCGAAATCGCTCAAAGCGATCTGAAGCGAACTCCCCGAGCGCCCGGTGCGTTCTAGGTCTTGAGAGGAGATCCGTTCCGTGACCCGTCCATTCGTTCTGCTACTGGCGCTTCGTGGGCCTGGATCACCGCGTATAGCACCTTCCGTATCCAAGGCGCCTGGTGTGTCGGGCCACGACGTTCTCGATCCACGAGGCCAACGGACGCTTCTCGATCACGCCGCGGGCCGTCTAACATCTTTTTAGGAGTCGCAAACACGATGGTACGTTCTCTCGCAGGGCTGCTCGTCGCAGCCTTCATCGCCACCGCCGGAGCGGCGATCGCCGATCCGCAGTACAACGCCTCGAACCTCCCCACGCTGAGCGTCTTCAATCGTACGGGCAAGACCGTCAAGGTCGAGTTCATCGAGAACGGTGCCGTCAAACGGAACTTAACGCTTTATCGGACGACCTCGTACGTTCCCGTGCATCTGCAAGGTTCGTTCACGATGACCGGCAGCGTCGACGTCGACGGGAAATGGGTCGCGATCACCTCGCGTCATGGCGTCGTCCTCGCTCTGCGCAGCTCGATCAACATCAGCGTCGAATCGAGCGGTAGCGGCTTCATCTTCAAGAACGGCCCCTAGGGCGTCGCCGTCGCCGGGGCGAGCGCGTCGGTCGCCGTGCGTGCCGAGTACGCGCCGGCGGCGTGGTTGCCGAACTTCCAGAGCAACAGGGCGGCCTGGGCGCGCGTGACCGGGGCCTTCGGGCGGATCACGGCGATCGCTCCGAAGACGCGTCCGACGTTGTCGATCTTCGAACTCTGGTCGAAGACCGCGGTCGCGATCGGCGCGACGAACTCCGGCGCGATATCGTGCTTGTCTTTCCAGGCCGGGAGCACGTAGTAGCCGTACTCTTTGTCGGTCTTGGTGATCGCGAAGGCCTTGTCGAATCCGCCGTAGTCGACCAGCGACTTGATCGCGAGCATCTGCTCGCGCGAGAGCGGTGCGTCCGGTCGGAAGGTCTTGTCCGGGAAGCCGACCGAGACGCCCGCGTCCTGGAGCCCCTGGATGTAGACGAAGTCGGGATCGGTGTTCGGGACGTCCTTGAAGGCCGGCGTCTCGCCCGCCGTCGCGTCGCGGAACTGCTTGCTGTCGTCGTCGTTCCAGACGGCGTTGTTCGCTTTGAAGAGCCAGCGGGCGAAGACGCGGCGCGGGATGGTCGCGTTCGGATCGAACGCGCCCGAGGTCGTATCGAACGCGCCGAGTCGCGCGAGTTGTAGGATCTCGTCGGCGCCGAAGACGCCGGCCATATCGGTATATGCGGCGGCGGAAGCGGTGGCGGTGGCGGTGGCGATCGCCGTCGCGGCGGTCGGAGGGTCGCTCGGCGCGGGCGACGGGCTCGAGGCGGTCGACGATGACGAACCGCCGCAAGCAGATAGCGCGAATGCGGCGACGAGGGCAGGCAAAAGCATGCGTTTGTGCATGGAACGGGAGTTTTCCGGCGCCCGGAAGCTCGCCTGCCTCAGACCGTTGCGGGGTTGCGGGCGTCGTCGAAGACGCTCTCGCCGCCGACGATCGTGCCGATCACGTGATGCTCGGCATTCCAGAGCGAGAGATCCGCGCGCATGCCGGGAGCGATCCTGCCCATCTCGCGTTCGTGGCCGACGACTTTCGCGGCCGCGTGGGTCGCACCGACGACGGCTTTTTCGAACGGCAGTTCCGCGTACTCCATGTAGTTCCGAACGGCTTGGTCGATACGCAAGGCGCTTCCGGCGATCGTCCCGTCTTCGGAGCGCATCACCCCGCCCTCGATGTGGTAGCCCGGGCCGGCGGGTGGCATGTTGTCGGTCGCGAGCACGATCCGGTCGCCGAGCGTACGATAGAGCAGATCCACCATCACCGGCGCGACGTGCTGGCCGTCGCAGATCACCTGGACGAGCGTGCGCGGATCCTGGACGAACGCGAGCAGGATGGATGGGTCGCGGTGATCGAGCGACGGCATGCCGTTAAACGCGTGCGTGAGCGAGCGATAGCCGAGGCCGATCGCGAGCATGCCTTCGCGGTAGCGCGCCGAGGTATGTCCGGCCGAACAGGTCACGCCGTTCTCCAGGAAGACACGCGCGGCATCGGTCGCGCCGTCGACTTCCGGTGCGAGGGTGACCATCAGCAACGTGCCCTTGCACGCATCCACCATCTCGTGTGCGCGCGCCGCACTCGCCGGGACGATCCATTCGTTGCGATGCACGCGTCGGAATTTCGGCGCCAGGAACGGACCCTCGAAGTGGATGCCGATGCAGCGCGCACCGCGCCCGCCGTTCTCCTGGAGTTCGTGGGCGGCTTCGGCGATGTCGCTCGCCGCATGCAGCATCGACTCCCAGGGCGCCGTCATCACCGAGGCGACGAACGCGGTCGCGCCCATGCGCGCATATTCGGCGGCGGCGACCGGCACGGCATTCCCTTGATCGCGATTGAAGAGGAACTCGCCGGCGCCGTTGGTGTGGACGTCGATCAGCCCCGGGGCGACGATCGTCCCGTCGGGCAGGCTCCGGTCGCTCGGACCGTCGGCGGGAAGGATATCGGCGATGCGGCCGTGCTCGATAGCGATGCGAGCGGTGACGGACGTACCGTCGCCGAGCGCCAGATGCGCGGGACCTAACGTGAAGCGAGACAGGGAAAGAACCTCCATGAGCGACTACAAATCGGCTTCGACGGGCCCGCTTGGGCGGCCCCTTATCCGGGCTACTTTGAGCCGAAAAGCCTGGTGAAGAATCCGCCGCCCGCCGGCTTGCTTTCGACGACCGGTTCGGCCGCGGGTCTGGCCGCATTTCGCGCCAGCCGCGCGAGCCGGGCCATGTGCGTTTCGGCCTGTCCTTCGAGGGTCGCGACGATCGCGCCGAGCTCGTTCCAGGGCTGGGGCGCGCGCCCGGCTTCGAGCGCGCGCAGATACTCGTGCGCGGACACGACGAACGTGCGCTCTGCCGGGATGTTCCGTTCGTGTAGATAGGACTTGGCGAGCTCCAGCACGTTCTTACGCTCGGCCGGCGTCTCGTTATCGGCGATCGTGTGGGCGAAAAGCATCGGCTTGCCGAGTTCGCCCACCCGTTCGTAGAGCGCGAGTTCGCGATCCGAGAGCTGGCGCGAGAAGAGGCACAGGACCGCGCTCGATTTGGCGGCGACCACCAGGGCCACATCTTCGGCGTGCGCTTCGCCGGAGTCGAAGGCCGGTGCGTGCACCAGCACGAGTTCGCGCGGATGCTTCCACGGCGTCAACCGGAGCACGGGTGAGATGGCGGCGGCTGCGACCGTCTGCTCGATCGGGATCTCGTTCCAGTGCGCGTCGTCGCCGAGCGCGAAGGCCTGGTCGCGATCGCCATAGCGCACGTGGATCGGGAAGACGGCACTACCCGCGACGTCGTCGTCGAGCACGACCTTGCCGGCGAACGCGTTGATCAGCGAGGACTTGCCGCGCCGGAGCGCGCCGAGCACTGCGACTCGCCAGCGTTCGGGGCGCAGGCCCTTGTCGTACATCGCGCGGTCCAGTGCCGGATCGGCATGCGCGGCGCGGACCGCGTGAGCGCCCGGATCGGCCGGCCCGATCTCGTCGTCGTGCGCGAGGAACTCGTCGACGGTCGCGCGGACCCGGGCGGCGGCGTCTTCGATCGCGGTCCGTCGTACGAGCAATGCCGCTTCGCGCGACCGTACGTCGCCGGCGGAGAGAGCCGCGATCGCGCGATCGATGCTGCCGAGACGAGTATCGCGCGCGTGGAGCGCCCCGTCCGATAAGGCTTTGGCCAGGTCGTCGTAGACGTGGGCGATCCGAGCGGCGACGCCGTGCGCGAACGTCCCAAGTTCGGTGCGGAAGCGCGGGAAGATCTCGGCGCGCAGGTCCGCCGTCAGTTCGCGCTTCATATACGATCCCGCGCGAGCGGCGGAAAAGCGTGCGGCGATGTCGTGGACCAGACCGATCGCGGGGCCGCCGATCGCGTCGAGCACGACGGTCGCGGCGATGGCCGCCTGCGGTTCGCCGTTCCAGAGGCTCGTGCCGGGCTCCGCACCGAAGGCTCGCGCGGCCGCGTCGGCCAGGGAGAAGCGCACGCCTGCAGCGGCAGGTGCGCGCTGTAACGCACCGGCCAGATCCTCGACGCTCTCGCGCGCGACGTGCGCCGCGAACTCTCCGACGACGGCGGCCATCGTCCGGTCGACCAGCATGTGGAGGCGCGCGCGATCGCGCAAGCGCGCGACGTCGGCCGTATCGAAGGCCGCGAGCAGGGCGGATTCGGCCTCGCTTGCGAGCAGGCGCGCGCGCTCGTCGATGGCCGTGCGGCGCACGTGTTCGGCGGCCAGCAGATCGGTGCGCCCGCGGCCGACCTCCGCATCGAGGGTCTCGAGCGCGGGGAGTTCGGCCGCGCGGCGCGCGCGCAACGCGTCGACGTCGAGTTCGAGCATCGCGCGATCCGCGCCGATCTCGGCGATCGCTTCGCGCGCCGCGCGCTCGGCCTGCTCGTTCGCACGGCGCAGGCGCGCGCGCCCGGTGCGGTTGATCAACGATGCGTCGAGGGCCGAGAGGAAGAGCTGGAAGCGGCTCGCTTCGACGCGTGCGACATCGTCCTCCAGCACGCCGGCCGCATATTCGCGGGCGGAGAGCGCGTAGACGTAGGTGCCCGGCGCGTGCACGGCGGCGAGCGCCGCGATCCGATCGTGCGCGTGCTCCCAGGCGGGCTTCCCGTCGCCGGCCGCCTCTTGCCAGAGATCGATCTTGGTCTGCACGATGAAGATGGAATCGATGTGACTGCGGACGATGCCGAGGAATGCGGCGTCGCCCTCGGTGAACGGCTGCTGCGTATCGATCAAGTAGAGCACCGCGTCGGCGCTCGGCAAGAACCCGAGCGTCATCCGGCGGTGGGCCGGATTGATCGAAGCCAGCCCCGGCGTATCCGCCACCACGAAGCCGCGCTGCAAGAACGGCGAGTCGGTCTGCACGAGCACGCGCGAGGGCGCGTCGCTCTCATCTTTGGTCGCGGCGTGAAGGCTACCGGCATCGCCCGAACCGACCGCGATGAAGCGGTTCAATCGGTCGAGCGGGATCCGCTCGCGGCGGCCGTCCTCGAAGATCGCGGTCGCTTCGTCCTGCGGCGCGTAATCGAGTTCGGTGATCGAGGCCGTCGACGGATTGATGTCGGTCGCGAGCAGTCCGACCAGCCGCTTTCCTTGCGGCGTCTCTTCGTAACGGAACTTGCCGAGCAGCGCGTTCAAGAGGAACGACTTCCCGCTCGAGAACTCACCGACGACGGCCAAGACGAACTTGCCGCGCTCGAGGCGCATGCGCGCCGCGTGCACGCCCGCACGCGCGTCCGGCGCGAGGGCGCTCTCGAGCGCTGCCAGCGCAGCCGACCCGTCGTCGCGCGCGCGCTCGTACCGTTGCATCGCATCGGCGTCGAACCGGCTCATACCGGGACTATTCTCGGATCAGCGCGAGGGCTTCGTCGCGCCGGCGCTCCATGATCGCTTTGGTCTGGCCCTCGACGTTCAAGCGCAGAAGCGGCTCGGTGTTCGACGGGCGGACGTTCATCCACCACTCCGGATACGAGATCGTGACGCCGTCCAGGTGGTCGATCGTGGCGTCGGCATAGCGCGCCTGCAGTTCGTCCATCTTGGCTTTGGCATCGGTCACCGTGCTGTTGATCTCGCCGGAACGGAAGCGGGTATCCAGCGGCGCGATCGTCGCGCTGACCGGTTGGTTCGCGGCGGAGAAGACCTCGAGGCACTCCATCAGCGCGATCATACCGGAGTCGGCGTACCAATTGTCGCGGAAATAGAAATGCCCGCTGTGCTCGCCCCCGAACAGGACGTCTTCTTCGCGCATCTGGGCCTTGATGATCGAGTGCCCGACCTGCGAGCGGATCGGTACGCCGCCGGCCTTCGCGACCTGCTCCGGCACGCTCCGGCTGGAGATCAGGTTATAGAGGATCTTCGCGCCGGGATGACGTCGGATGGTGTTGAGCGCGACCAACAGGGTGACCGTACTGCCGTCGATCAGATCGCCCTTCTCGTCGACGATGAACATGCGATCGGCATCGCCGTCGAAAGCGACCCCGAGATCGCAGCCGTGTTCGCGGACGGCGGCCTGCAGGTCGACCATGTTCTCCGGTTCGAGCGGGCTCGCCGGATGGTTCGGAAACGAGCCGTCAAGTTCGAAGTAGAGCGGGATCACCTCGCAGGCCAAGTGTTTGAAGACGTACGGCACCGTCTCGCCGGCCATGCCGTTGCCGGCATCGATCGCGATCTTGAACGGCTTGATCGTCGCGGGATCGATGAAGGAGAGGCAGTGCGCCGCGAACTCGTCGAGCACGTTGCGGCGATCGATCGTCCCCGGCTTTGCGGCGACGCCCGGCAGATCGTTCGCGACGACCGCATCGCGCAGCGCGCGCAGACCGGTCTCGAACGAGATCGCCTGGGCGGCCTGGCGGGTGAACTTCATGCCGTTGTACTGCGCCGGGTTGTGCGAGGCCGTGATCATCACGCCGCCGTCGTAGCCGTACTTACCGACCGCGAAGTAGAGCGCATCGGTCGAGACCAGGCCGATATCGGTGACGTCGGCGCCCGATTCGGTGACGCCGCGAGCGAACGCCTCGAACAGCTTTTCGCCCGAGGGGCGCATGTCGCGCCCGACCGCCAGACGCTTCGCTCCGAGGAGTGGCACGATGGCGCGGCCGATCCGGTATGCGGTCTCATCGTTGATTTCAGCCGGATAAATGCCGCGAACGTCGTAGGACTTGAATATCGCCGGATGTATCTCGTTCTGCATGGCGATGCTGGCTTCGGAGGCCTCAAGAGTGACACCTACGGCCTGCCGCAAAGGTCGCATCCGCGGGTGAAGACGCGTGAATCGAGCGTCTGGCTTCGTCGCGCCTCGACGGTCGGGCTTTTCGCCGCGCTCGCGATCGCGCTCTGGGGAGCCTATCTCACGCATGCCAACGTCTCGGCGACGTTCGATCGTCAGACGCAGATCCAGGCCGCACAGGTCACCCTCGAAGAGATGCTCCGCTTGCAGATCGTCGAGGAGAACGCGATCCGCGGATACATCGCGACCAGGGACTCCGTCTATAAGGATCAATACGCGACCGCGCTCGCCAACTTCCAGGCCGACGAGAAGACGCTGCGGGCCGCGCTCCAGGCCCAGAACCTGACCGAGATCCAAGGCGAGATCGACGACTACGAAGCCTGGCAGCGCGAGTGGCGCGACCAGGTCGCCGCACCGTCCCTAGCGCATCCGGTCCATTCGGCCGACGTCGACCTGCGTAGCAAGTTCTACTCGATGCAGCAGGCCAACGTCTCGAAGGACGTGCGCGATAAGCTCGGTGCGCGCAACCAGAAGCTCGCCAGCGATACGATCCACAACGTCGACCTGACCACCGTCTTCAGCGTGTTCTTCTTCATCGCGTTCAGCGCGATCGCTTTTTGGATCGCGAGTGCCAATGCGGCCGTCCGACGGGAGCTCGATCGCGAACGGACGACGACCGAGACCCTGCAGAGCGTCTTCACCAGCCGCACCGTGCCGCTGCCCAACTGCGAGGTCGGCAGCGCCTACGCGGCGGCGAGCAGTCATCTGGCGGTCGGCGGCGACGTCTTCGATATGTACAGGCTCTCGGAGCGGAACGCGCTGATCGTGATCGCAGACGTCAGCGGCAAGGGCGTCGACGCAGCCGTCTTGACCGCGTTCATCAAGTTCACCATCCGCAGCATCGCCCTACGACGCAGCGACCCCGGCGCGATCCTGGTCGAGTTCAACCGCGCGTTCGCGCAGGCGTATACGGTCGACAACCCATCGCTCTTCGTCTCGATGTTCGTCGGCGTGCTCGACACGGATCTGACCTACATGAAGTACGCTTCGGCCGGACACGACTCGGCCTTCGTCCGTCGCAACGTCGGCGTCCAGCAACTCGCGGTCACCGGCCCGATCCTCGGCGTGATGGAAGAACCGTTCGAGACGCGGACCGTCCAACTCGATATCGGCGATATGATCGTGCTGGCGACCGATGGCTTGACCGAGGCCCGGTACCCCGATGGCGAACTGCTCCACGAGCAGGGAGCGATGGACTTGATCGAGCGAAGCAGCCCGGAACCGCAGCAGATGGCCGACGAACTGGTCGCGCAGGTACGCGTCCTGGGCGGGAACAAGATGCGCGACGACCTGGCGATCTTGGCGATAAAGATCGTCGGAACGCGAGAAGACGATGCGTAAACTGCTCCTCGCGCTGGTCCTGCTGTCGTGCGCCTGTTCGCTTCCGCTAGCGGCGTTCGCGGACTGTCATCTCCATCGCGGGGAGAAGATCGCGCTGCTCGGCGGCATGGAAGATCCGGACGTCTTCGTCTGGGACTCGCGCTTCCGGCTGGCCGCCTTCCAGACCGGCACCTACGACGAAGCGAAGGCCTTGCTGCCGCACGCATGGGTGGTGCCGCCGGCGACGCGCGCGGTCGTGATCGCCTGCGTCCCGGGCTTCGTCCATCCCCGCTACCGCGGCGTCCCCGACGACGCCTACGGTGTGATCATGCTGAACGGCCCGTATCGCGGCCGTTCGGGCTGGGTGATGGGCGCGGACCTCCGGCGGATGCACCCGCGTCAGTGGCGCCGCTAGCGAAGGCGCGCGGCGCGCCGGAGGCGGCGCGGACGATCTCCATCGGGATCCCGTAGGCCGTTTCGAGCAGGCCGGCGGTGAAGACCCGCTCCGGGGTATCGTAGGCGAGCATCTGCCCGTCACCGAGCAGCATCAGCCGGTCGGCGTAGGTGGCGGCGTCGTTGATCTCGTGCATCGCGCAGACGACCGTACGTCCGGCCCGGGTCTGCGCGCGTAGCAGCGCGAGGATCTCGTGCGCGATCCGCACGTCGAGGTGCGAGGTCGGTTCGTCGAGCAACAACACGGGCGCTTCTTGAGCGAGGGCGAGGGCGATCCAGATACGTTGGCGTTCGCCGCTCGAGAGCGTCTCGAACCGGCGTTCGGCAAAGGCGCTCATGCCGACGGCCACGAGCGCGTCGTCGATCGCCGCGCGGTCGTACGGGCTCTCGCTCCACTCCCACCAGCGGTGGAACGGATAGCGCCCGGAGGCGGTCACGTCGCGTGCGGTCAGACCGTCGACCGGTGCGTCGTCGCTGGTGACCAAGGCGATCCGGCACGCCCGCTCGAGCGGTCCGAGTGCGGCCGGGTCCATCCCATCGACGCGGACCTCGCCGCTCGATGGCTGGAGCGCGCCCGAGAGGACGCGCAGGAGGGTCGTCTTGCCGACGCCGTTCGCGCCGAGGACGGCGACGAACGTGCCGGCTTCGATGGTCGCCGTTGCGGGCGCGATCAGGACGCGATCCTCGATGCCGATCGCGGCTTCGCGCAGCCCGATCACGCGCGCACCTTCTGCATATTGAGGTAGAGATACAGGAACGTCGGTACGCCGACGAACGCCAGCAGGACGCCGACCGGGAGCTCTGCCGGCGCCGCGATCGACCGGCTGGCGGCGTCCGCGATCGCGCAGAGGGCCGCACCGAGCAATGCGGAGCCGGGTAGGAGCGCGCGGGCGTCACCGCCGACCACTCGGCGCGCGAGATGCGGGACGACCAGGCCGACGAAGCCGATGCTGCCCGATACCGCAACGGCACTCGCCGCCAACAGGGCGGCGGCGACCAGGATCAGCCACTGCGTACGCGAGACGTTGACGCCGACCGCGGCGGCCCGACCTTCGCCCAACCGCAGGACGTTCAGCGCCGGGACGGCCGCGAACGAACAGACCAGCCCGATCGACGCGTACGGCAGCGTGAAGAAGAGATCGCTCCACCCGCGACCGGCGGTCGAACCGGCCAGCCACGCCAGGATCTGCGCGGCGTAGGCGGGACCGGCGCGCGTCAATACCAACGTCACGAGTGCGGAGAAGAGCGCGGAGAGCGAGACGCCGCACAGGATCAGCCGGATCGCATCCAGACCCGCGCCGCGTCTCGCGAATGCGGCGACTACGAGCGCGGTCGCGAGGCCGGCTGCGAACCCGATGGCCGGCAACAACGGCGCGGCGACGCCGGCGACCACCGAGAGGGCGATCGCGGCGGCAGCGCCCGGGCTGACGCCGGTCAGATACGAGTCGACCAGCGGATTGCGGAGCAGCCCTTGTAAGAGCGCGCCCGCGATCGCGAGTTCTGCGCCGACGATGGCGGCGATGCAGACGCGCGGCAGGCGCAGTTGCCAGAGAATGGTGACGACGTCGCTCTGCGCGTGCGGATGGAAGAGCGCGTAGAAGACGTCGCCGACGGGGAGGTACGATCCGCCCACGAGCGCGCTCGTCGCCAGCGCCAGCAGCGCGACGACGAGCAGACCCAAGAGACGGAGCGCGACGTTCATTACTTGGTCGAGAACTCCACAGCGAACGAGCGGCCCGGCATCGGATAGGTCCCGACCTCCGCGTACCGCTCGTCGCCGAGGTTATAGGCGCGCAGGGTCACGAGCGAACGCGGTCCGGCGCGCCAGCGCAGAAACGCATCGACCCGCGAGTAGGCCACCGGCTGATCGAAGAGCGGGAGGGTGTGGTCGACCGAGCCGCGATCGCCCGCGTTGCGGACGGCGATGCCGGCGCTCTGGATGGCGCTCTCGGGCGTCCCGAGGTAGCCGAGTTCGAGCGTGCCTTGCAGCACCGGGCCGCGTCCCGGAATGCGCGATCGGGTGTCGAGGTTCTCGGCCCGGTAGAGATCCGTCAGATCGAGCTTGGCGTAGGTGCCGCGCACGACGCGCGTCTTGGCCGAGAACGTAAAGCCGGCGATCGCCGTCCGGCCGATGTTCTGGGGCGTGAAGCTGACCGGATCGAACACGATCAGGTTGTCGCCGGTGGTGACGAACCAGCCCAGGCTCAGCCCACCGAGCAGCCCGCGATCTTCCAGCGAAAGATCGGCGACCTTCGTGCGTTCCGGGACGAGCGTCGGCGTGGAGAAGCCGGGGAAGTACAGATCCTCGGCGGTCGGCGCGCGGAACGCGGTCGCCGCATTCGCGCGCAAGGTCAGTTGCGACGAGAGCCGGAGCGTACCGCCGAACGATGGTGAGAACGCGCCGCCTTGGGCGCCGTCGCGCTCGCCACGCAGGCCGGCGTAGACGCCGTTGCCGCGCCCGAACGACCAGTTCTGTTGGACGTAGGCGGCGCTCTGCGCGAACGGATGGAACTCGATCGGATCGAACGGCGTACCGCTATCGATGCGGGTCGTGCCGCGCGAAAAGTCGACCCCGAGAACGGTGCGCGTCGTCGCGCCTTCGAACGTCTCGCGCAGGCTGGCCTGCACGCGCGACTCTTCGAGAAGCTCGTCGTAGAACGGCGTACCCGGCCCGAGGTAGCCGTCGGGACAGTTCGCATCGACCGGCGTATCGCATCTGTAGTCGAGGTTGACCGACGTCCCCGCGAGTTCGAGCGTCGTGGTCGCAGTGCCGTGCGTTTGGGCGAGCGTCAGGCGCGCGTCGCGCGAGACGTCGTCCTGACGGCTGGTCGTCGAGAGGAAGAAGGGCGTTCCGCCCGGTGCTCCTTGGTGGCGATCGGTGATGCCCGCAGAAAATCGTGCGCTCGTCGAACCGCGCTTGGTATCGAACGCGATGCGTCCGCTGGTGAGGCCGTAGTCGGCGTTGACGCGCGAGGTCCCGTCGGGGAGGCCGTAGCTCTCGTCGCCGACCGCGCGCTCGAACGAGACGTTGGGCGTCTGCACGCGCAGCGCGCTCTCGCCGAACGATCCGGTGCGCGCGTCGATCACGGTGCCGTGGAGCGGCGCGGTGATGATATTGATGACGCCACCGATCGAACCCGATCCGTAGAGGGTCGAACCGCCGCCTTCGACGACCTCGATCCGCTCGACGCCGCTGGTCGGGATCGCCGCGAGGTCCATATCCAGGATCTGCGCGCCGCCCGCCGGCGTTCCGTCGACCAGTACCAGCACTTGGGCCGACGAACTGCCGCGGATACCGACGCTCGCGGTTCCGCCGCCGGGACCGTAGCGGACGAGATTCACGCCCGGAAGGCCTGCGATCGCATCGGCGACGGTACGATAGCCGCGCCGCAGCATCTCGGCTTTGCCGACGACGAACGTGGTTCGCGCGCTCGAATCGGCCGCTTCCGCCGAACGGTCGCTGGTCACGACGCGTACGATCTCGGGAGCGGAAACGGGCGTGGGGCTTGGGGTAGGTGTCGCGCTCTGCGCCAGCGCGGCGGTCGGAGCTAGGGCGACGAAAGCGGCGGCGAAAAGCGCGCGCCGCAAGGCGAACGAGGACATGCAAACCTTTCCTTCATGCGAGGCATGGTTAGAGAGAAAGTTTGCGACGGTATCCTGACTTGCGGATCGTAGCTTTTGGTGTCCTCGCCTTCCCACCTCGAGAGGTAGTGGCTTCGGACGGCTCCCCGCCTACAGTGGCGCGACCGTGCCGGCGTTAGACCGGCTTCCCGCGCGCAAACTCGTGATTCAGTTGTGACGTCTTGGTTTGAGGCCGCAGGCGCGGGCTCCTGGCCATCCGAATCCCGGACCCGTGTCTTTACGCGCGCTTGCGGCCGCCGTCGCCCTTACTTTTCTTGCGCTGTCCACCCCTACGGCGGGTCGGGCGGCCTCGCAGCGCATCGTCGCGTTGGTGCCGTCGCTGGTCGAGGACCTCTGTGCCATCGGCGCAGCCCGCCAGTTGGCCGGCGTCTCGTCGGCGACGCGCGACATCCCGTGCGCGAACCACGCCCAGATCGTCGGCGACTTTTCGAGCGTCGACGTGGAGAAGATCGTCGCCATCCACGCCGATCTGGTGATCGCCATTCCGGCGCAAGCGCATCTCGTCGAGCCCCTTCGCCGCGCCGGCATTCGCATAGCGCTGCTCGACGACGATTCGTTCGCAGATATCTATGCCGATATCTCGGCGCTCGGACGCCTGTCCGGCCGCGTCTCGCAGGCCGCGGCGCTGAACAAGAAGCTCAAAGCCGAAACCGCGCGCCTGATCGCCGGCCGTCACTTCAAGCGCATGCCGTCCGTCTTCGTCGCGCTCGGCACCGGACCGATCTACACGTGCGGCCCGACCTCGTACATCTCGAAGCTGATCGCGCTCGCGGGCGGGACGAACGCGGTCACGGCGATGCCCGGCGCCTATGGCGAGTATAGCGCCGAAGCGCTCCTCCGCCTGCAACCCGACGCGATCGTGACCGATCCGGCGGTCGGGCTGGATGCGGTCCTCGGGCGCGAACCGTGGCGCTCGTTGCGTGCGGTCCGCTCGAAACGGGTATTCACCTTGACGGACGCCGCCTTGCTCGAGCGTCCCGGTCCTCGCTATAACGAAGGTCTGCGTTGGCTCATCGAACATTTGACACCGCTCTCGAACTAGAGACGATCCCCGCGATCCTGGTCGCGGTCGATCTGGACGA
>JBEPVY010000054.1:0-13730 GCA_041690835.1 Vulcanimicrobiota bacterium
GCGACCTCGAAGCCATCCTGCACGCGGAGCGGTTCCGCATCCATCGCTACGGCGATGAAACACTTCACAAGGTAGAGCATTCGTAATATGAGCAAAAAAGTAGCATTCGGCGACCTCGAACGCCTCTTGGAGCACACGGACTCCAAGTTCAGCCTCGTCAACATCGCGACCAAGCGCGCCCGCCAGCTCAACAACTGGGTGCGTACCCAGCAGCAGCCGGCGGCCGAACGGCGCGAGTTCTACACGAGCGAGCCGCTCGTCGACAAGACCGACATCAACCCGAACAAGCCCGTCTCGATCGCGCTCGATGAGATCGCCGAGGGCCTGATCCATTACACGCGGACCAAAGAAGGCATCAAGTAGCGGAGAACCAGACCCGGCATGTGCGGTATTATCGGATACATCGGGGAGCGCGATAGCGTTCCGATCATCCTCGACTCGCTCGGGCGACTCGAGTACCGCGGGTACGATTCGGCGGGTATCGCCGTCATCGACGCGGCGGGTGCGCTGACCGGTTCGAAGGCCGAGGGCAAGCTCGCGCGCCTCGCCGAGCGCCTGCGCAACGGTGAATCGCTCGCCGGCAAGGTCGGCGTCGGGCATACGCGTTGGGCGACCCACGGACGGCCGAGCGACGCCAACGCGCATCCGCACATGGACTGTGGCGAGAAGATCGCGGTCATCCACAACGGCATCATCGAGAACTACGCGCCCCTGCGCGCCAAGCTGATCGCCGACGGTCATACGTTCAAGAGCGAGACCGATACCGAAGTCCTCGCACACCTGATCGAGGTCCACTACGCCGAACACCGCGGCGATCTGGTCGCCGCCCTTCGCGCGACCCTCAAGGAAGTCGTCGGCGCCTACGCGCTCGGCGTGATCTCTTCGGAAGACCCCGAGCACATCATCTTCGCGCGCAACGGCGCTTCGCCGCTGATCGTCGGCATCGGCGAGGGCGAGATGTTCGTCTCCTCGGACACTCCGGCCATCCTGCAATACACGCGCAAACAAGTGATCCTGCAAGAAGGCGAAATGGTCGTGGTCGGCCGCGACGGATACAGCCTCACCGATTACGCCGGTAAGCCGATCGAGCGCGCCGTGCAGCACATCACCTGGGATGCGACGTCCGCCGAGAAGGGCGGCTACAAGCACTTCATGCTCAAGGAGATGTTCGAGCAACCGACGGTCGTCAAAGAGACGCTGGCCGGTCGCGTGGACGACGCCAACGACGTGCAGCTGGCCGGCGAGATCGGCAACATCACCGAAGAGCAGCTCCGCCAGATATCCAAGATCGCGATCACCGGCTGCGGCACGGCGTATCACGCCGGCATGGTCGGGATGTACCTGCTCCGTTCGCTCGTGAAGCTCCCGGTCGAGATGGAGCTCGCGAGCGAGTTCCGCTACGGTGACCCGGTGATCGACGCGACCACCCTCGCGATCGCGATGTCGCAGTCCGGCGAGACCGCCGACACGATGGAAGCGGTCAAGATCGCGAAACAGGCCGGTTCGACCGTGCTCGGTATCTGCAACGTGCTCGGCTCGCATCTGACCCGCGTCGCCGACGGCACGCTCTTCACCCGCGGCGGTCCCGAGATCGGCGTCGCGGCGACCAAGACGTACATCTCGCAGGTCACCGCGATCACGCTCTTCGCGCTCTACCTCGCGCGCATCCGCGGCACGACTCCGGTCGAACGTCTGCGCAAGATCGCCGAAGACTTCAAGCTCTTGCCGGCCGCCGTCGACGTGGTGCTCGATACGTCCGCCGAGATCCGCAAGGTGGCAAAGCTGTTCCGCAAGGCGCACAGCGTGCTGTTCCTCGGACGCTACATCAACTTCCCGACCGCGCTCGAAGGCGCGCTCAAGCTCAAGGAGATCTCGTACATCCACGCCGAGGGCTACGCCGCCGGCGAGATGAAGCACGGCCCGATCGCGCTACTGGACTCGACCGTTCCGGTCGTCGGCATCATGACCGACGGCCGCGTCCGCGACAAGATCCTCTCGAATCTCTCGGAGTCGAAGGCCCGGGAAGCTCCGATCATCGTCGTCGCCAATCACGGTGATGAAGAAGCCAAGGCGATCGCCGATCACGTCTTCTGGGTCCCGAAGGTCGACGAGTTGCTCTCGCCGATCGTCAACGTGATCCCGCTCCAACTCCTGGCCTACCACATCGCCGACATCGAAGGCAAGGACGTAGACCAACCAAGAAACCTCGCAAAGACCGTCACGGTCGAGTAGCGTCGGCGTGAAGTTTGGGTTTGTCGGTACCGATGGCACGGAACTCACCTTCGATATTCGCGACTACGAACGGCCGTTCCGCGACGAGAACGACCCCATCGACAGCAACTGGCTTCGCTACAGCCTTACCTTCGATGCGGGCGATCCGGATGTCCGACTCACCATCACCGCGGAGCACGCCGCCATGCTCACACACGATCTTCCAAGGCTTCGGACGACGCTTACGTCCCTTCTCGCAGGTACAGCAAGTGACGCAACCTTCGGCACCTTGGAGCCATACGTCGAGATGAGCTTCGATCGGGGTGCTGAAGGCGTCGAAGTACTGGCGCGAGTTCGGCGCCAACCGGGAATCGGACCGACCGTCGAACACTCTTTCGAGGTCTCGTTTGAGGAGATTTCGCGCCTTCGGGCCGACTTGGCTCGAGCCATCGAGGCGTTTCCGGTCAGGTAGCTTGCACCGGAAGCGTCGGCCGAGTATAATGACCAGGCTGACTAGTTAGTTTGGGTGAAACGATGGAATCTCTTCATAAGACCTGGCAACTTCAGGAGGCGAAAGCTCGCTTCAGCGAAGTCTTCGAACGGGCAATCGCCGATGGACCGCAACGGATTACGCGCCACGGAAAACTGGCCGCCTACCTCATCTCCGAACTCGACTATGATCGCCTCGTAAGCTCGAGCGGTCCCGGCGAAACCTTGCTCTCATTCCTGATGAACTCGCCCCTGTGGGGCTCGGGAGTCGCCATCGAACGCGTCGAGGGCTACGCGCGAGAGGCGGACCTCGAATGAACTACGGCGTCTTGATCGACACAAACGTGCTTTCCGAGGCCCATCGTCCCGAGCCCGACTACCGGGTGCGCTCGTGGTTCGGTGGACAGCACACCGCGTCTACGTATATGAGCGTTATCACCGTTGGCGAGATCTGGAATGGAATCGCCAAAGCACGAGACGAGGTATTCAAGGCCCGCCTCACCCACTGGATCGAGGTTGACCTGCAACTCGCCTTTCGCGGGCGCATCCTCGCCGTTGACGAGGGCGTCGCCCGGATTTGGGGGCAGATGCACGCAGCCAACAGAAGCCAGCCCGTCAACGTCAGCGACGAACTGATCGCCGCAACGGCGGTCGCGAACGGATTAACCGTCGCGACGCGCAATATACGAGACTTCGAACGCTGCGGCGTTCCAACGATCAACCCTTGGGAGTTCGAATGATCCGTAGCGACGGGAGAAATGCGGGCGAGCTGCGGCCGGTCTCGATCGAGGCCGGCGTTTTGAAATATGCCGAGGGCAGTGCGCTGATCACGGTCGGCGATACGCGCGTCCTGTGTGCGGCGACGCTCGAAGAGAAGGTCCCGCCGTGGATGCGTGGGCGCGGAACCGGCTGGGTGACGGCCGAGTATTCGATGTTGCCGCGTGCGACGTCCGAGCGGACCCAACGCGAGTCGACCAAAGGGAAGGTCGGCGGACGAACGCACGAGATCCAGCGCATCATCGGCCGCGCCTTGCGCGCCATCGTGGACTTCTCGAAGCTGGGCGAGCGAACGGTCTGGGTCGACTGCGACGTGCTCCAAGCCGACGGCGGCACCCGGACGGCCGCGCTGACCGGCGCCTATGTCGCGCTCGCGCTGGCACTCGGCAAGAAATTCGAGCCCGGGACGAGCAAATGGCCGCTCCAGGGCGCCATCGCCGCGACCAGCGTCGGGATCGTCAACGGCTTCCCGATGCTCGACCTGTGCTACGAAGAGGACAGCCAGGCCCACGTCGACATGAACGTGGCCATGACGGATTCCGCCAAGTTCGTGGAGATCCAGGGTACCGCCGAGGCTACCCCCTTCAATCGGGCCGAACTGGATGCGCTCCTGGCGCTGGCCGAAGCCGGCATCGGGCAGCTCTTCACCGCGCAGCGCGAGGCACTGGCGACGGCTGGGCTGAAAGTCCCGATCCATGGCGGCTGACGAAGAGTCACTGCAACGGCTCGTCGAACGAGTCGGCGCATTCCATGTTACCGATACGACGATGCGCGCCGCCCAGCGTGCCATCGAATCAGCCTGTGCCGCCGGCACACCCGACCCTGCCGCCGCACGAGCCTATCTCGCGGCGGTACGCCGCTATTTCTCGGGCTTCGAGCGGGAAGCGCGCGCGCACCTGCGCGACGTCGACAAGCGGCTCGACCATGCCAACCAGGTGGTCTTCAACTTGACGGCCGAACGCGGCGTCGCGGTCAAGCGCATCGAAGCGACCGGCGGCGTGCTCGCCGATCTGGATCCGTTGGAGAAGACCCCCGCATGAAACTGCTGGACGGCATCGGCAAGGGCACCATCGAGACGCTCGAATACGCGGGCGGCGTCACGCAACTCGCGAGCGAGTCGATCGGCTTCATCGCGACCCTGCGGATCCGATTCGGCGAGACCTTGAGCCAGTGCTATCTGCTCGGCGTGCAGTCGCTCATCATCGTGTTGCTCACCTCGCTCTTCACCGGCATGGTGTTCTCGCTCGAGTCGGCCAACCAGGCCGTGCAATACGGCGTCGGTAGCCTGGTCGGCGGCGCGGTCGCGTATACGTCGGTGCGCGAGCTCGGACCGATGCTCTCGGCCGTCGTGGTCGCCGGCCGGGTCGGCGCGGCGATCGCCGCGGAGATCGGCTCGATGGTCGTGACCGAACAGATCGAAGCGCTCCGATCGATGAGTCTTCCGCCGGTGCGCTACCTGGTCGTGCCGCGTCTGCTCGCGATGGTCATCATGCTTCCGCTGCTCGCCGTCTTCGCCGACGTCGTCTCGGTCGTCGGCGGCATGTGGATCGCGAATACGTACGCCCATATCGGCTCGGCCGACTTCATCGCGTCGGCCCGTCAGGCGATCGGTTTCCCGGACGTCATCAAGGGGCTCTTCAAGTCGGTCGTCTTCGGCATCATCATCGCGCTCGTCGGCGCCTATCAAGGGCTCAATACGCGCGGCGGTGCGGCCGGCGTCGGGCTGGCGACGACCGGAGCGGTGGTCACGTCAATCATCCTGATCTTCGTGACCAACTTCATCATGTCGTACATGTTGTACGGGACCCACTAGTTGGATACCAAGCCCTATGCCCGCCTAGACGATGTCTCGCTCTTCTACGGCGACAAGATCGTCTTGAAGAACTGTACGCTCGACATCGTCGAGGGTGCGATCACATGCGTGATCGGTCTCTCCGGTGCCGGCAAGTCGACTATTCTGCGCCTGCTCGATGCGCTGTGCAAGCCGAATGAGGGGCACGTCTATATCGGCGATCGCGATATCTGTCATACCCACGAGACCGAACTGATCGAGGTCCGTCGCAAGATCGCGCTGAGTTTCCAGTTCGCGGCACTGCTCGACTCGCTCACGATCGGCGAGAACGTCGGCCTGCCGCTGCGCGAGAACACCGACATCCCCGAAGCCGAGATCCGGCAAATCGTCGAGGATGCGCTCGACTCGGTCGGCTTGGCGCACACCTACGACAATCTGCCGAGCGAACTCTCGGGCGGCATGCTCAAGCGCGCCGGGTTCGCGCGAGCGATCGTGACCAAGCCGGACCTGGTCCTCTACGACGAGCCGACCACCGGCCTCGACCCGATCGTCACCCACCTGATCACCGACATGATCGTCCGCCTGCGGAAGAAGCTGGGGGGCACGGCGGTCGTCATCTCCCACGATCTGCAGTCGATCTTCATGATGGCCGACTACGTCGCGATGCTCTTCGAGGGCGCGATCATCGCCTACGGGACGGTCGATGAGATCAAGCGCTCGCCCAATCCCATCGTCCAACAGTTCTTAGAGGGGTCCGAAGTAGGCCCCATCCCCATCTAGGCGTAAGGAACAAGTATGACCAAGCAGGCACAGGTCGGACTCTTCGCAGCCCTCGCGATGTTGCTGCTGTTCGGACTGTTCTACGTGATCACCGACTACGGCACGCGCCATTCCGGCTATCGGATCGGGGTGCACTTCGACTCGGCCGCAGGCCTGCAGACCGGTTCGCTCGTGTTCTTCAGCGGCGTGACCGTCGGCTCGGTCGATGGCATCGTGCTGCTCCCGGACAACACGGTCGACGTGACCCTCGCGATCGGTCAGGACGTCGATATCCCGCGCGAGTCCAAGTTCCTCATCCAAGCGCCACTGACGGGTAGCCCCAACCTCTTGATCGTCCCGCCGAAGCCCGGCGCGCCCGCGCCGACGCCATCGCCGTGGGAACGTCGCGTGCTGCCGATCGCCGATCAAGCCCAGGGTACGAACACCGCGACCGTCGCCGACCTGCTCGAACAGGGCCAGGGCGAGGTCAAGAAGCTCGACGCGATGTTGGCCGACCTATCGGTGCGCGAACCCAAACTGCTGGACACGCTTCAGCATACGTTGGAGAGCGCGAACTCGCTCACCAACACCGCGAACCAGGCCGTCGGCGATCTCACCGTGCAAGCGCGCCTCGCTTCGGCCAACGTCGTCGCTTTGACGGACTCGCTCAACAACACGGTCAACGGCAATACCGGACGCGTCAACAACATCCTCGCGCAACTCGATCAGATGTCGGTCTCGCTCAACAAGTCCACCCAGTCGTTGCAGAGCCTGGCGACGAACCAGGACATGAAAGCCTCGTTGATCGCGACCACCAAGAACATCGCCGACACGACTCAGACGATCGCGGATCTGACGAGAGATCTGCGGACGGTGACCGGTAACCCGGAGACCCAGGCGCAACTGCGCGATACGATCTCGAACGTCGACGCGGCCGCCCAGCGCACGAACTCGTTGCTCGGCAACTTCGGCGGTACTTCGAACGTCTATGGCGTCGACGAAGGCGCGACGCCCGCTCCGCTGATCCCGGGCGCATCGCCGTACCCGGTCGTGACGCTGCCGCCCGGCGCTTACCCGATCGCCTCGCCCGACGCTCGCACCAAAGGGAGCGTTCTCAGCGATTCTAAACGGGCGCAGATGAAAGCCAAACTCGGCGGCGTGATCAAGAACCTGGTCGCCGTTCAGCTCCGCATCAGCGAACTCTCGAACCAGCGCTACTGCTGCAACTCTCCGCTCCTCTCGAGCGATCGCGGACCCAGCACCGACCTCAACGCGGTGTTCCTGCCGGTCGGCGGCACGAGCGTGCTGATCGGCGCGAACGACATCGGCGGCCCACACACCACGGCGAACCTGGCGGTCTTGCAGTCGATGGGGCACGGCGCCCGGCTCGGCGGCGGCATCCTGTACTCACGCCTCGGCCTCGTCGGACAGTACAAGACGAAGGCGTTCGGCTTCGAAGGGATGCTCTACGATCCGCGTCATCCGACGCTCGATCTCTATGGCGACCTGCCGATCGCGCCCGGCTTCCGTCTCTTCTTCGGCCAACGCGATACCACTCACATCGAACGCCGCAACGTGGCGGGGTTGGAGCTCACGTTCTAGCGCCGGGCTAGTTTCGGAACAGCACCTTCCCGGTTCGGCCCGGGCGTTGTGCTTCCGTAAGCGCAGTTGGGTAGTCATCAAGCGAATAGACGTCGGCGATCGGGAGCGGTAGTCCGCCCGACGACGCGAGTTCGAAGACGCGGCGGAGCGCGCTCGTCCGCGCGGCGTCGTCGGCGCGAGCCATCCATGCGGTCATCCAGAATCCTCGCAGCACCAGCTCGTTGAAGATGAAGAGGCCGGGGTCGAGGCGTGGCGCCTCGGCTGCGAGCGCTCCGAAGATGACGTACTCGCCGCCTTTCCCGAGCAGGCGCATGAGCGGGATCGAGGTGCGGTCGCAGACGGAGTCGATGACGCGCGCGACCGGCCCACCCGCGATCCCGCGCACGCGGCTCGGCCACGCTTCATCGCTCGTTACGACGACGTGCTTGGCGCCCAGCGCGGTGAGTTCAACGGCGGCCGACTCACTTCGGACGAGGCTGACGACGTTGATACCGCGCGCCTGCGCGAGCTTCATGAGGATCCTGCCGACCGCTCCGCCCGCAGCGTTCTGCACGATCCAAGCGCCTTCGTCGACGCGAAGGTCATCCAGCAGCACGACCGCGCTCATCGGCATCGCCAGGAGCTGGCAAGCGACATCGTCGGGGAACGCATCGGGCATCGGCACGCACCCGTTCGCGGGTACGACGGCCGCCTCGGCCCACGCACCGAGCGCGATGGTCGCGACGCGCTGACCGAGCGAGAGACCGGTGACGCCCTTGCCGAGCGCATCGACGGTGCCGAGCATCTCGCTTCCGGCGATCGCCGGCAACGGCGGTTTCAGACCGTAATGTCCGCTCACCGTCATGATGTCGTGATTGTGGATCGGCGATCGCGTCAACCGCAGGCGCACCGTCCCGGGTCCGGGCTCGGGGAGCGGAGCGTCGACGAGCGCGAGTACCTCGGCTGGTGCGCCGATCTGCGCGTACTGTAGTGCCTTCATGCCACCGCACTTCGCGGCGCGGCAAGGTTTACCCCGAACGGCGGGTCGCGTACTCCAGCGATCGGCTCTTCGGCAGGCTATCCTCCCAGAGCGGGAAGTCGGGCAGGTCCGGGTTTCGCTCGAAGCGTTCGAAGAGCGGCTGCAGCGCTTCCGGCGCTGCGAACGCATCGAGGCGCGCGCGCTGGCCGAAGTTCTGCTGTTCGGCGATCGAACGGAGCGTCGCGACGATGTCTCCCATCACTGCCGATGCCGTTGCCGCACCACCCGCGCCGAGCCCGCTCATGAGCATCGGACCTGCATCGCGCGCGACGACGCGGACGACGTTCTCGGGGCCGCGCGTCTGCGCGAAAGGATGTAGCTCGGGTACGAGCACGGGCGCGACCTCGGCGAAGGTCCCGGCCTCGCTCCGCATGGCGGCGGCGACCAGACGGATCCGATAGCCGCGCATCTTGGCATGAGCGATGTCGCGCTTGGTGACGCCCGTGATGCCGGTGCGCGCGATGCGCGGTGAGACGACCGCTTCGCGGAAGCCGAGTTGGAGAAGAAGCGCGAGCTTGTGAGCGGCATCGTAGCCCTCGACGTCGCTGGTCGGATCGGCTTCGGCGTAGCCGAGGCGCTGCGCTTCGGCCAGCGCATCCTCGTAGCTCTTGCCTTCCTCCATCATGGAGAGGATGGCGGTGCACGTGCCGTTCATCACGCCCGCGATCGCGAGCACTTCGTCGCCTGCGAGCGATTCGCCGAGCGCACGTACGACCGGGATCGCGCCGCACGCCGCGGCCTCGTAGCGCAAGGCCACGCCGCGCGAGGCGGCGAGCGCGTGGAGGCGCGGCCCCTGGGTCGCGATCAGGTCCTTATTCGCCGTAACGACGTGCTTGCCGCGCGCGAGCGCGCGTTCGACGACGTCGGCACCGGCGTCCGCGCCGCCGATGCATTCGATCACGACGTCGACCTCCGGATCGTCGACCAAGCGCGCCGCATCGAGAGTGAAGAGCGAAGCCGGTATGACGGCCGGACGCGTTTTCTCGCGTTGGCGGACGGCGATGCCCCGTAGCTCGTAGTGCATACCCGTCCGATTGAAGAGCATGTCGGCACCGGAAAGGAGTCGTTCGGCGACGCTTCCGCCGACCGTCCCGCATCCGAGCAGCGCGATTCCTACCGTCTGTTTCATGCCGCGACCCCTCGTCCGCCGATACGCAGATGGAGGGCGTGCGAAGTGACCCCCGCTTTTGTGAAGCACCCTTGGAGTTTCTCCGCCGTCTTGCGCCAGGGCGCGTCGGCGCGCAGGAGCGCGATCACGCTCGGGCCTGCGCCCGAAATCGCGACGCCCAGGACGTGGCGAGAATGCACCGCGAGCGCATCCTCCATGCCCGGAATGTGAGGCGCGCGGAACGGCTGGTGGAGCCGGTCGCACATCGCGGCACGCAGTTCGTTCCACGATCCCGAGGCCAGGGCTGCGCCGAGCAGGGCGGCTCGTTGCGCCGTGAAGACCACGTCGGCGCGGTCGTACGAGTCCGGCAAGAGCGCGCGCGAACTCGACGTCGCCATGTCCAGATCCGGAATGACGAGGAGCGCGCGCAGTTCGCGATGGAGCGGAACGCGTACGTAGGCGAAGCGCTCGTGCGACGATGCGATCACGGCGCCGCCGAAGACGGCCGGCAACGCATTGTCCGGATGCCCCTCGATCAGCGAGGCTAGGCGAGCGGCCGTGCGCTTCGGCATCGGGATGCCGTTTGCGCGGGCGGCGATCGCGATTCCGAGGACCGCGGCGGCGGCACTCGAGCCGAGGCCCTTGCCGAGCGGAATATCGTTCGTGACGGTGATGCGAACCCGCGGAAGGGACGGCGCGACCCGCTCCATCGCCGCCATCACGCCGTCGCCGAAGCCGGCATGCGACGGGGCGTGGGGACCCGGAACGAAGTGCAACTCGAAAGCCTCGGCGGGTTCGACCTCTGCGCGCACGCGCAGACCGAGTGCGACGCCGACCGCGTCGAACCCGGGGCCGAGGTTCGCGCTGGTGGCCGGCACGCTGACCGAGAACGGCTTACACGGTTGCGGCACGGTCGGCAGCCTTTCCGTGGCGCTCGTGGTAGGCGACGATCGCGTCGGTATCTTTGAGCGTGTGACCCGTGAGGACCGCGACCACGTCGGCGTCCGGGGCGATGTGTCCGAGCGAGCGTAACGCGCGCGCCCCGGCGAGCGATGCCGCCGAAGCGGGCTCGCACCCGATGCCCTCGGCCCCGATACGCGCTTTCGCGTCCAGGATCGCGTCGTCGCTCGCGCTGATGGCGAGGCCGTCGCTCGCCTGCAGTTCGCGTAGCGCCTTGCGCCACGATTTCGGTGCGCCGATCGCGATCGCGCTTGCGGCCGTGTGCGGTACGACCGGCACGAGATCTTCGCCGGTCTCCCAGACGCGTACGAACGGCGCGGCGCCGTCCGCTTGGACGACCGCTATCCGGGGCAGACGATCGATCAGACCGAGAGCGAGCGCTTCGCGGAAACCCTTGCCGAAGGCGCTCGCGTTGCCCAGGTTGCCACCCGGAAGAACGACCCAGTCCGGCACGTTCCAATCGCGACGCTCGAGCAAGAGATAGGCCGCACACTTCTGACCTTCGATGCGATACGGATTCGTCGAGTTGACGACCGCGATGTTGCCGTCCGCAACGCTCGCGAGTCGGTCGAAGGCATCGTCGAACGAGCCTTCCACCGGTACGACCTTCGCGCCGTAGTCGCGCATCTGTGCGAGTTTTGCTCCGCTGATCTTCCCGCTCGGGACGAGCGCGTAGGCATCCAAGCCGGCGCGCGCCGCATACGCGGCCATCGAGGCGGCGGTGTTCCCGGTGGAAGCGCAGACCACGCCGGACGCGCCGGCCGCCTTTGCGGCGGAGACGGCGACCGTCATCCCCAGATCCTTGAACGAGCCGGTCGGATTCATCCCCAGGTGGAGATACGAGAGCCGGTCGACGCCGGCGAAGGCCGCGCCGCGCTCGCTCTCATACACCGGCATGTTCCCCTCGGCAAGGGTGACGATCGCCTCACGGGGGATTCCGGGCAGCACTTCTGCCAGGCGCCAGACGCCGCTCCCGAATCGCGCTTCCGAGGAGGCGCGGCGATCGCGCAGCGCCCGCTTGAAGCCCGCCGGGGAGATGCGTGGCGAGGCCTGGCTAAAGGCCGGAAGCCCACCGCACGCGCAGGTAGCCGTCGCCGCTATGGGCGCCGAGCATTCGCTGCAGATCGTGGTCATGATGATGGGGCCTCCAGATATACAAAGAACCTCGCGCCATCGGCGCGAGGTTCGTAAGCTTTACGTGATCCGAGAGAAGCCTACGAGAACCTTGCACCGACACGCGATTGCGTAATGGTGGAAATGGTGGTCGTCGTAGTGGTCGTCAAAGCGGTCACGATTGCTCCCGACCCTACCAGGTACGGCCACGGCTGTCAAGGCTTGGGAGCGCGCCTCCGCGAAGGGGCGGGGCAATGGATGGTACGAGACCCAAGGTGGGCATCATCGGCGCCGGGGCGATGGGAACGCTCTTCGGATTTCATCTGGCGCAGACCAGCGACGTCACGATTCTCGACAGCAACCCCGATCTGCTCGAGCGGATCGCGAAGGACGGCCTGCGCGTGAACGACGCCAAGTCGCGCGCGGTCAAGGTGGCCAAGCGTCCGGCCGACCTGTTCGGCTCCTCGATGCTCTTCCTGTTCGTGAAAGCGGTCGATACGCTGAAGGCTCTGCGCCCATTCGCGGGCGAACTGAACCCCGCCGCTCCGGTCATATCTTTACAGAACGGCATCGGGAACGAGGATGCGATCAAGACCGCACTCGGCGGCGCCGTGCCGGTGGTCCTGGGCATCACGACCGAGTCGTCGTTCACGACCAAACCCGGCCGCGTACGCAGCTCGGAAGAAGGCGCGACCATCATCGGTTCGGCCGGTGCGTCGCCTTCCACGTCGCGCGCCGTCGCCGATCTGCTGGCCCATAGCGATCTGCGCGCATCGGTCGTCTACGACATCCGCCCGCATCTGTGGGGCAAGCTGGTCGCCAACGCCGCCATCAACGGCGTCAGCGCCCTGCTCGACTGCGACGCCGGTGATATCTCGAAGGATCCGAACGCTTCGCGTCTGGCCGAGTCGTTGGCGGAAGAAGCGGCGGCGGTCGCGGCCTCGCTGCGGATCAACCTGCCGTTCGTCAATCCGTGGCAGTACGTGACCGAGGTGATCTCGCACGGCGCGGACATGAAGAGCTCGATGGCGATGGATCTCGAGTCCGGGCATCCGAGCGAGATCGACTATATCAACGGAGCGGTCGCCGCGGCCGGACGCCGGACGGGCGTGCCGACGCCGTACAACGACGCGATCATCCGTCTCGTGAAGGCGAAGGAAGCGTTGCACGCCGCAACGCGCAAGAAGTAATCCGTTGGGGCATCAGGATTCCGCAAAGCGGGCGGCTCTCGCGCCCTTAGCGTTGGGCGCGCTCGGCGTCGTCTTCGGCGATATCGGCACCAGCCCGCTCTACGCGTTCCGCCAGTCCCTCTCGGGGGATCATCCGGTCGCCGTCGATCCGGCCAATGTGTACGGCATCCTCTCGCTCATCTTCTGGGCGCTGCTGATCGTCGTATGTATCAAATACGTGACCTTCGTCCTTCGCGCCGACTACGACGGCCAAGGCGGCATCCTGGCATTGCTCGGGCGGCTATCGCCGCCGGGCGAATCGGGTTTTCCGAGCAAGCTCTTTCCGCTCGCGCTGGTCGCACTGGCGGGCGCGGCGATGCTCTATGGTGACGGTATGATCACGCCCGCGATCTCGGTGATGAGTGCGGTCGAGGGACTCGGCATCTGGACGCACGCGGCCGAACCGTACGTCGTACCGATCACGATCGCGATCCTGGTCGGGCTCTTCGCCATGCAGAAGACGGGCACCGGACGACTGGGCATGCTCTTCGGGCCGGTGATGGTCTTGTGGTTCGTCTCGCTCGGCGTCTTCGGCGCCCTCGGGATCGCCCGCAACCCCGGCGTTCTCGAAGCGCTGAACCCCATATGGACATTCGGCTTTCTCGCCCGACACGGCCTCCAGAGCCTGCTCGTCTTGGGTGCGGTCGTCCTTTGCGTCACCGGTGTCGAAGA
>JBEPVY010000055.1:0-13677 GCA_041690835.1 Vulcanimicrobiota bacterium
TTGCGGATCTCCGAGACCTTGATGCGGATCGTCTGGTTGCTCGAGGTGATCATCATCAACTCGTCGTCCGGCGCGACCAGGATCTGATCGACGACCTTGCCGATGTCGTCGCGCTGACGGGCGAACGCCTTGACGCCCTTGCCGCCGCGCGAGGTGTGGCGGTAGTCCTCGATCGGCGTCCGCTTGCCGAACGCGAGCGAGGTCACGAGCAGCACTTCTTTGCGGTCGTCTTCGAGGATGTCCATCGCGACGATCTCGTCGCCCTTCTCGAGCGTCATCGCTTTGACGCCGCGTGCGTTGCGGCCCATCGAGCGGACGTTCTTCTCGTTGAAGTGCACGGCCATGCCGTTCTGGCTGCCCAGGATGATGTCGCGCGAACCGTCCGAGAGATCGACCGCGAGCAGATCGTCGCCGTCGTCCAGGCCGATCGCGTTCAACCCGTTGCGACGGACGTTGGCGAACTCCGAGAGCTTGGTCTTCTTGATGACGCCCTTACGGGTGACCATCACCAGGTACTTCTCGCCTTCGAACGTGTCGATCGGGAAGACCGCGGTGACGCTCTCTCCCGGCGGAAGCGTCAGCAGGTTGACGAGCGCCGTACCGCGAGCCTGACGGGTGGTATCGGGGATCTCGTAGGCGCGCAGGCGATAGACCCGGCCCTTGCTCGTGAAGAACAGGACGTGGTCGTGCGCCTTGGTGCTGAACAGATTGCGGACGACGTCTTCGCGCTTGGTCGCAAGCGTCACGCCGCGGCCGCCGCGGCTCTGGGTGCGGAACGTCTCGACCGGAACGCGCTTGATGTAGCCGCCCTCGGTGTACTGCACGACCACGTCGATGTTCGGGATCAACTGCTCGATCGCGATCTCGCCTTCGGCCGGCTCGATCGTGGTGCGGCGTTCGTCGCCGAAGCGGCGCTTGAGGTCGAGCGTCTCTTCCTTGACGATCGCGCCGACGCGGCGCGGATTGCGCAGGATGTCCTCGAGTTCGGCGATCAGCTTGATCAGCTCGGCGTACTCGTCTTCGATCTTCTGGCGCTCCATGCCGACGAGCGTGCGCAGACGCATGTCAACGATCGCTTGGGCTTGGATGTCGGAGAGTTTGAAGCGTTCGCCCAGGCGCGTCTTGGCTTCGTCGGTCGTCTCGCTGCCGCGGACGATCGCGATCACTTCGTCGATGTTGTCGAGCGCGATCCGGTAGCCTTCGAGCAGATGGGCGCGCTCTTGGGCCTTGCGCAGTTCGTACTGCGTGCGCTTGGTGATGACGTCGCGACGATGCGAGATATAATGTTCGATCAGCCCCTTGAGGGTGAGGACCTGCGGCTCGATCGCGGTCGTACCATCGGCGCGCGGTTCGCCGACCGGCACCAGCGCGAGCATGTTGAAGCCGAAGGACGACTGCAACGGGGTGTGTTTGAAGAGCTGGTTGAGCACGACCTTGGGCGTCGCGCTGCGCTGCAACTCGACCACCACACGCATGCCCTTGCGGTTGGACTCATCGTCCAGGCGCGCGATGCCTTGGATGCGCTTCTCGGCGTGGGCTTCGGCGATCGCCTCGACGATGCGGCCCTTATAGACCTGATACGGGATCTCCGTGATCAGGATCTTCCATTTGCCCTTTTCCTCGATGATCTCGGCTTTGCCGCGGATCGAGATCGAACCGCGCCCGGTCTTGTAGGCTTCGCGGATCGCGCCTTCGCCCAGGATCGTGCCACCGGTCGGGAAGTCCGGACCCTTGACGATGTCGCAGAGCTTGTCGATGTCGATGTTCTCGTCGTCGACCACGGCCACGATCGCGTCGGCGATCTCGTTGAGGTTATGGGGCGGGATGTTGGTCGCCATACCGACCGCGATGCCGCTCGAACCGTTGAGCAGCAGTTGCGGGAGACGGCCCGGGAGCACGGTCGGCTCGACGCCCTGGTTATCGAAGTTGGGGACGAACGGAACCGTGTCTTTTTCCATGTCGGCAAGCACGTCCATCGCGATGCGCGCGAGACGGGCTTCCGTGTAACGGTATGCGGCCGGACGATCCGGATCGATCGAGCCGAAGTTGCCGTGGCCGTCGACCAGCGGGTAGCGCAACGTGAAGTCCTGCGCCATGCGGACGAGCGCGTCGTAGACCGACGAGTCGCCGTGCGGATGGTACTGCTTGAGGACTTCGCCGATGATACCGGCGCACTTGCGGTGCTGCTTGCCCGGATCCATGCCCATGTCGCGCATCGCGTACAGGATGCGGCGCTGCACCGGTTTGAGACCGTCGCGGACGTCCGGAAGAGCGCGCGATGCGATGACGGACATCGCATACGAGAGATAGCTCTCGCGCATCTCATCTTCGACGTTTACCGAACTGATGATGTCGTTATTCAACTACGGGCTCCGATAAGGGCGACGGGCAAGAACAAGCCAGGGCCGGTCGTAAAGCCCGACCCGAGAAGCTTCGCTAATTGGACCGATTTTTCCCATGCCCGGCCTCCCTTTGTCATCCCGAGCGTCGGGAGCGGAGCGACCGGAGTCGAGGGACGAGGAGACCCTCCGGCGGGCCCCGACGACGGCCTTCGGCCCACGCTTGGGATGACAAGTGGCCCGCCATGCTACACTACCTCGAAGCATGTATCAGCAGACCCTGGACGGCCTGGCCGACCTCGAACGTTTTGCCACGGAGTTCGCCCGTAGCCTCAAGCCGGGCGACGTGATCGGTCTCTCGGGTCCGCTCGGCGCCGGCAAGACGACCTTCGTGCGCTCGATCGTCCGAAGGCTGCACGGCGAGGATCGGACATCGAGCCCGACCTTCACCTTTTGGCATCGCTATGCGGGCTCGCCGCCGGTCGACCACCTGGACCTCTATCGCGTCGACGATCCGGCCGAGCTGACCGAACTCGGACTCGAGGAGGCCTTCGATGGAACCTCGATCGTGTTCGTCGAGTGGTGGCGCAACGCACCCGGTCTGCTGCCCTCCGGCCATCGCGAGATCGTGTTCGAAGGTGCGGGCGACGAACCGCGCCGCGTGACGGTGCGCCCGTGATCGTCCTCGGCATCGACGGCGCGCTCGGATCGTTCTCCGCGGCGATCGTGCGCGGCGAAGCGACCGGCTCGGTCGAGCTCGAAGGCAACGTCGCGCTCGAGGGCGGACTCGACGCGATCGCGCGCGCCATGCGTGACGAGGGCGTCGCACCGAAGGACCTCGATCGGATCGCGATCGGCATCGGACCCGGTGGATTCACCGGCCTGCGCATCGCGATCTCGTATGCGAAATCTCTCGCGCTCGCATGGCGCGTACCGCTGGTCGGCGTCTCGTCGTTCGACACGCTCGAGTACGGGCACGACGTCGCTACCGTCCTCGCGGTCGTGAGCGGGCGGGCGGGCGTCATCTCGGCGCGCTATCGCGACGGCGAGGCGACCGCGCGCGCATCCGGCACGATCGCCGAGGTCCTCGAGCAAGTGCTCCCCGCCGGGATCGATGGCCCGTTGCTCGTCGCAGGCAGCCTCGCACAGGACGTGCTCGACGCACTCGGCGAACGCGGAACCATCGTGGAACGCCTCTCGACCGTCGCACGCCCACCGGCCGCCGCCATCGCGCGGATCGGCGCGTCGCGCGCACCCGCGGCGAGCCCTCACGAGATCCGGGCCGATTATGGCGAGCGACCGGCCGCGAAGGTCCCCAAACTCCGATGAAGCTCGACGTAGGCTTCGTCGTCGAAAAGATGACGCCGGCCGAGATCAACGAGGTCCGCCAGATCGAGACGTCGTCGTTCTCGACGCAGTGGCCGTCCGACGCCTTCTACAACGAGCTCCACAGCAATCGCTCGGCCCACTACTTCGTCGGCAAGGTCGACGGCAAGACGGTCGCCTACGGTGGTATCTGGGTGGTGATGGAAGACTCGCATATCACGACCATCGCCGTCGATAAGGACCACCGCGGGCGCAAGTTCGGCGATCTGCTTCTCGCGCGTTTGATCGCCGAAGCGATCTCGCGCGGCGCCGCTTGGATGACGCTCGAGGTCCGCGAATCGAATACGATCGCGCAGAAGCTCTACCGCAAATACGGATTCGCCACCGTGACGGTGCGCAAAGCCTACTACAGCGATAACAACGAGAACGCGCTCGTGATGTGGGCCGGCGATCTGCGCGGAGATCTCTATCGCAATCGCTTGAACGCGATGAGCGCATGATCGCGCTCGCGCTCGCCGCGACCATCTCCGGCAGCACGTTCTACGGCGCGACCCTCGGGACCAACGTCCGCGCGATCGTCGCCGCGCCGTTTCCGGAGGTCGTCACGAGCGACGTCGGACAGATCTGGACGTGGCGCATATCCCGCGGCGCGATCGCGATGACGATGCGCGCGACCACCGACGACGACGGCACGATCCAGATGATCGACGTGCTCGCGCGCGGGACGGCCGCCGGTCCGGAGGTGTCGATGCCGGTCGGGTCGCGCGCGCGACTGACGTTTGGGAGCGCCCGTGCGGCCGACGCCGACGCGATTTTCGGCGCGCCCGAGTTCGAAGGCGCCGGAGCGTTCCCGGACGGCGCCGGCCAAGCCAGCTTTCGCGGCTACCGGTCTGACGGCGACCGGCAGGCGGTGCTGCTCTTCGATGCGGGCGACGGGCCCTTGCGCGAGATGTTCTTCGGAAGACGGAGCGCTCTCGCGCGGGCCGGCTTGATCCCGCACGAGGCGCCGCCGAACATCTTCAAGGCCGCGACGCTCTCACGCTTGGGCAGTGCGGATTTCAACAAACGCAAAGAGGGGGTAGCCTACACGCGCATCGCGGTCAACCCGGACGGCGGGGTCGCAAGCGCCACCATCTTCGTCTCGAGCGGCGATGCGGATCTCGACGACGTCGCCCTGGCGATCGATCGCGGGTGCACGTTCGTCCCCGCGACCCTGAACGGTGCGCCGGTCGCGAGCATCTATTTCCGGCGCGAAGATTTCTTGCTGACGAGCGGTAAGCCCTGACGTACGCGCAACTCTCGGCCGGCATCCGCGCGCATCTAGCGCAGCCGCACCGCTTCGCCCACACCATCCGGGTCGCGCGCCTGGCCGATACGCTCGCCCAGGCCCACGGCCTGGACGCGCGAGCCGCCCGGACCGCCGGCCTGCTCCACGACCTCGCGCGGCTCTATTCGGCCGAACGGCTGGTCCGAGAATGCGAGGCGCGCGGCCTGCCGATCGACGCCTTCGAACGGGCCAACCCGATCGTGCTCCACGCTCGGCTGGGCGCCGAGCTGGCGCGCGAGCTGTTCGCGGTCGAGGATCCCGCCGTTCTCTCGGCGATCGCCAAGCACACGGTCGGCGCGGCCGAGATGAGCCCGCTCGACTGCGTGGTCTACCTGGCCGACGGGCTCGAGCCGGGCCGGGACTTCCCCGAGCGAGCGCGGATCGAGGCCCTGGCCCGGCGAGATCTTTCGGCCGCCATGCGTGCAACGCTTGAGGCTTCCGCGCGGTACTTGCAGAAGCAAGGGATGGCGGTCGCTCCGCAGACCCTGGAGGCGGGCCGGACGTTCGGCATTTCCGAGGAGGTTTTCCACTGCCCGAATTGATCGACATCGTGCGCGACGCAGCGCTCGAAAAGAAAGGCGAGGAGTTCGTAGCGCTCGAGGTGGGCTCGCGCACGATTCTGGCCGACACGTTCGCGATCGTCACCGGACGATCCAAGATCCAGACCCGCGCCATCGCCGACGGGATCGCCGAGGCAGCCGCTGCAAGCGGCGTTCGCGTTACCCGCAAAGAAGGCTACTCCGAAGGCACCTGGATATTGCTCGACATCGGTTCGGTCGTCGTGCATGTCTTCACCCCGGAGCAGCGCACGTTCTACAATCTCGAACGCCTGTGGTCGGACGCGCCCTCGCGCCAAGCCCAAGCGACCGACTCCCTCCCGTCAGCATAAAGGACTCGCATGCCTCGCCGCCCCGCTCCCGAATCGTTCCGCGCCCAGGCCGGCCACAACCCCTGGCTCAAAGTCGGCATCTGGGTCTTCATCTTCATCTTCGCGTTCGGCGCGTTCGGCCTGATGTTCGCGTCGCGCTAGAGAAACTTGCCGACCGGATGGCGGTAGTATCGTCCAAGAGGAGCACCACTCACCTATGAAACGTCTGCTCGGCGCGCTCGCGCTGGTCGCTTTCGCAACGCTCGCCGCATCGCCGGCGCTAGCCGCCACGTCGTTCGTCCAGGACGGCGCCGGTCTCTTTTCGGCCGACGCGATCGCGCAGGTCGACACCAAGCTGGCCGCGTTCAACGCGCAGACGCACAAAGAAATCGTGGTCATCACGGTCAAGCAACTGCCGAACGGTCAAGATGTCGGAACGGCCGCCCAGGCCGCATTCGCCGCGCAGAACATCGACGGCACGCTGATCTACATCGCGTACGACAATCACAAGATCTACGTGCTACCGGATCGCGCCGCGACGCAAGCGGGCTGGATCACGTCGAGCACCTCGTCTTCGATCTCGAACGCGATCGGCGCACAGTTCAAGGCCCAGGACAACGATCGCGCGCTGACGACCGGCGTCGGTCAGGTGCTCGACATCTATCGCGCGCACGTCGGCAGCCTCGGTCGCTCGTCGTCGACGAGCGCGACCAATTCATCCTCCGGATCGGACAGCGGAGGCATACGCTTTCAGTTGTGGTGGCTCATCCCCATCGTCGCCGGCTTCTTCATCCTGCGTTCGCTGATGCGTCCGCGCTACTATGGACCGCCCGGCGGCGTCGCACCGGGCGCCCCTGGTGCTCCCGGCGGCATGCCGATGGGCTATGGCGGCGGTGGTGGCGGCGGTTTTTGGAGCGGGCTGCTGGGCGGCCTCGGTGGCGCGTTTCTCGGCAACGAACTCTTCCGCGGCGGCGGTGGCGGCATGCTCGGTGGCGGCGGTGGCTCGGACGCGGGTGGCGGCAATGCCGGCGGCAACGCCGGTGGTGACTCCGGCGCGGGCTGGGGAAGCGATGCCGGTCAGTCCGGCGCCGGCGGCGGATCCGATTGGGGCGGCGGAGGCTGGGGAGGCGGCGGTGATTCCGGCGGCGGCGGAGGCGACTTCGGCGGCGGTGGTGGCGGCGGCGACTCCGGTGGCGGAGGCGGCGGCTGGTAGAAAGCGACGGAGGCTCGAGCGGCCTCCGTTTTTTTCGCGTCCTGGGGCTCGGGTGTTGCGAGCATTCGGCCGATTAAGGCGAAGGCCGGAAGCTACCCTATTTCTATTAAGCGGGTACGACGGATCGGGTCGCGCGTTCCCGAGTTTCGCGGCTCTGGCCGCAGCGAATCCGGGAGCGATCGTCAGCTCGCCGCCGGTCGTAATGGCCGACGAACCCGGAAACGTCACGATCACGAACATACGTCTCGGGGAGTAAGCATCCGCTCTAAGAGGTGCTCGCGGACGGCGTAGCCTACCTCGCTTGGATGAAGCGTTGGTTGTCGCTCGCCCTGGCCGTCGCCCTGATCGGTGCGACCCCACCCGTAAATCCGGCCCTGTTCTCCGACCTGCACTGGCGCATGGTCGGCCCGTTCCGCGGAGGTCGCGCGCTCGCCGTCGCGGGCGTCCCGGGCGAGCCCAACCACTTCTACTTCGGGTCGGTCAACGGCGGCGTCTGGGAATCGACCGACGCCGGCCGGACCTGGAACCCGATCTTCGATGCGGAGCCGGTCGGTTCGATCGGTGCGATCGCGGTGGCGCCGAGCGATCCGCGCGTGATCTACGTCGGGAGCGGCGAGGCCGACATGCGATCGGATATCGCGGCCGGGATCGGCATGTTCGTCTCGCGGGACGCGGGCCGCACCTGGAAGCCGAGCGGCCTGGACGATACGGAACAGATCGGCAAGATCGTCGTCGATGCGCACGACGCGAACGTCGTCTACGTGGCGGCCCTCGGACATCAATACGGTCCCAATGCGGAGCGCGGCGTCTTCAAGACGACCGACGGCGGTGCGACCTGGAGCAAGGTGCTCTACAAGAACGCCGACACCGGCGCGATCGACCTCGCGATGGATCCGAGCGATCCTAACACGGTCTTCGCCTCGCTCTGGCAGACGCGCCGCCCGCCCTGGAATGTCTATCCGCCGAGCAACGGTCCCGGCAGCGGCATCTACGTCACGCACGACGGCGGAGCGACCTGGTCGCATCTCACCAACGGATTACCGGCGCACGTCGGTCATATCGGCCTGACGATTTCGGCGGCGGATCCGAAGCGCGTCTACGCGATGGTCGACACGGGTGCGGACGTGGACGAAGGCGGCGTCTATCGCTCCGACGACGGCGGCGTTAGCTGGCAGTTCCAAGACGGCAAAGCCGCGCAGGTGCGTATCTGGAAGCGCGGCTGGTACTTCGGCGGGATCACCGCCGATCCGAACCACGCCGACGTCGTGTATGCGATGAACACCTCGACCTATCGCTCGACCGATGCGGGCAAGACGTTCGTGCCGATCAAAGGCTCGCCGGGCGGCGACGACTACCACACGCTCTGGATCGATCCGACCGATTCGCATCGGATGATCCTCGGCAGCGATCAGGGCGTGGTCGTCTCGGTCGACGACGCGAAGACGTGGAGCAGTTGGCTCAATCAGCCGACCGCGCAGTTCTATCACATCGCGCTCGACGATCATTTCCCGTACCGGCTCTACGGCGCTCAGCAAGACTCGGGTGCGATCGAGATCCCGAGCCGGAGTAAGCATACCGGCATCGGGCAGTTCGATTGGCAGCCGATCGATGCGGGCGGCGAGAGCGGGAGCATCGCACCCGACCCCAAGGATGACGGACGCGTCTTCGGTGGGACCGCGCTCGATGAGGACATCGACGACGGCGCGGAACGCACCGTCGATCCGACCCTGGCGTATCCCGAGACGCTCTGGCGGAGCACCTGGACGCTCCCGATCGTCTGGTCGCCGGCCGATCCGGAGACGCTCTACGCATCCCATCAGCAGATCTTCCGATCGCGCGATCGCGGCCGGAGCTGGCAGAAGATCAGTCCGGATCTGACCCGGCCGGATCCGGGCGTGCCGAGGAATCTGGACGCGAGCACGGCGGCCGACAATCTCGGGATATCGCGTCGCGGCGTCGTCTATGCGATCGCGCCGTCGCCGCTCGATGCGCGCCTGATCTGGGCAGGCACCGACGACGGTCTGATCTGGGCGACGCACGATGGCGGCGCGCACTGGCGCAACGTCACGCCGGCCGGGATCACCGCGTGGAGCAAGGTCGGGGTCATCGAAGCCTCGCACGTCGACGTACGCATCGCCTACGCGACCATCGACCGCCATCGTCTCGACGATTGGGCGCCGTACATCTATCGCACGCGCGATGGAGGCGCGCACTGGACGCGCATCACTGACGGCATCCCCGACGGCCTGGCGGTCGACGTGGTCCGCGAGGATCCGCAGAACCCATCGGTGCTCTATGCGGGGACCGAGCGGGGGATCTTCGTCTCGTTCGATGCAGGCGACCGCTGGCAATCGCTGCAACTCGATCTGCCGGTCACCTCGGTCCGCGACATCGCGATCAAGAACGGCGACGTCGCGATCGCGACGCATGGCCGTGGCTTCTACATCCTAGACGAAGGGGCGACCGTGCTCCGCCAGGCGCGTGCGGTAAGCGGCTCGATGCATCTGTTCGACCCGGCAGTCGCCTATCGCGCACGCCAAGGCAACGATCAGGGCACGCCGATCCAACCCGACGAACCGGTCGCGGCGAATCCCATCACCGGCGTCTACATCGACTACTACCTGCGCGATGCGGCAAGCACTCCGGTCGTCTTGACGATCCGCGACGCGAGCGGCGCACTCGTGCGTAGCTGGTCGAGCGCGGACCGCGTTCGTATGCCGAACTACGCGAAGATCGACATCCCCGCGCATTGGGTCTCGCCCTCGCCGAATCCATCGGCAGTTGGGGGCGCGCATCGCTGGGTCTGGTCGTTCGACAGCGCCGGTGGCCCGCTCGTCCCACCCGGACGCTACAGCGTGAGCCTTCATGCGAACGGCGCGACACAGACGGCGCCGGTGACGATTCTGCGCGATCCGCGCCTGCGCGCGAGCGACGCGGATCTGCGCGCGCAGTACGCGCTCGCAAACGCGATTCTGGCCAAAGAGCAGATCGTCGATGCCGCGCTCGAGCGCGCGCAAGCCGCCCACGCGAGCGCGATCGTCGGCGCGGGCGCGCCCGGCGATCCGGACGACTCCGAAGGCAAACCTCTGCAAGATCTGCAGGGGCTCACGTTCCTCTCCGGTGCCTACGAGTATCTGGAAGGCGCGGTCGCCGGTTCCGATGCGGCTCCGACGCACGACATGCGTCTCGGCTTCGCCAAACTCAACGCGACGCTTGCGAGGACGCTCGCGCGACTCGGAAGATCTAGACGATGAAGGCGTCGGCGCCGATCGGGGCGTCTTCGGGGGTCTGCATCGTCTCTTCGGCGCCGATCTCGTTCGGGACGAACATGGTGGTGGTATGGCCGAGCGGACAGCGCAGTTCGACCGTCATCTCTTCGGGAACGGCGCTCGCCTCGAAGCCGAGCGGCTCGTCGTCCTCGGTGACGATGAACGAACGCGCGCCGGCGACCGCGAGCGGGGCTCCGCACGCTTCGCAAGCGAGGTCGCGCAGATGCACGAGTGCGAGATAGATCACGAGCCGTACAACTGCCGCTTGAGCTGGCCGACCGCGTTCTCGATAGTCTCGAGGTACGGACGCATCGAGCCCTTGATCCGGTCCAACCGCTCGATTCCGGTCGGCGTGATCGAGTAGATCCGGCGCGAGCGTTTGGTCGGGTGGTCCCAGGATGCGGTCAGAAAGCCGCGTTCTTCGAGCCGGCGTAGCAACGGATAGATCTTGTTGGTGTTGACCGCGATCAAGTCGCCGCAGATCTCGTCGACGCGCTGCATCAAGCCATAGCCATGGTCAGGCTGCTCTTTGACCAGGTGAAGAACGAGCGCCGGGAAGACCGTCTTGCTCTTGATCGGTCCTTTGAGGACGTCGTCGACCCGGTGCTGGTGGGCGGCGTTCATTCCCCAGGCTTCGGCCTATTATTAAAATCGCCTAGTGGTCGATTAGACGTACGGCCGGGCGTGCAGGTCGACCGAGTAGGCCGCCGCGATCCGGTCGCGATAGCGCTCCTCGACCACCCGGCGCTTGATCTTGAACGAGGGCGAGAGCTCGCCCGACTCGACCGAGAACTCGTGCGGGATGACCAACACCCGGCGGATCTGCTCGTACGAGCCGAGGTCGGCGGTCTCGGCCACGACCTGTGCCGTGATGAAGGCCCGCACGTCCTCGCGCTCGGCCCAATCCTCGGGCGTCCCGCTCGCGAGATCCAGCGTGGTCTTGAGCAGGTCCCAATGGGGCGCGACCAGCGCAGCCGGATGCGGGCGGCCGTCGCCGACCACCATCGCCTGCGCGACGTACGACGAGCGTTTGATCGCGGCCTCGACGCGCGCGGGCGCCACGAACTTGCCGGTGTCGGTCTTGAAGACTTCTTTCTTGCGATCGGTGATGCGGAGCGCACCGTTCGCATCGATCTCCCCGATGTCGCCGGTGTGCAGCCAGCCGTCGATGACGGTCGCCGCGGTCGCCTCCGGATCGCGGTAGTAGCCCAGCATCACGTGACGTCCGCGCGTGAGCACTTCGCCGTCCTCGGCGATCTTCACGTCGACGAAGTCGATCGGCGGACCGACGGTGCCGTAGAGGTTCGACTCGGGTCGATTGACGGTGATGACCGGCGACGTCTCGGTGAGGCCGTAGCCCTGCACGATCGGCATGCCCATGCCGAGATACGTCATCGCGACGTCGACGTGCAACGCCGCACTACCGCTCGAGAAGTACTTCAACCGATCGAGGCCCAAGACGTCACGCAGCTTTTTGAACACGAGCGCCTTGGCGATCGCGTACTGCAACGAGAGCCCGATGCTCGCGCCCGAGCCGAACGTCTTCGCGTCCATGTACTTGCGCCCGGTCTCGAGCGCCCACGGGACGAGCTTGGCCTGCGCGCCGCCGTGTTTGGCGGCTTTGGTGATGATGCCCGCGAGCAATTTGTCGAAGATGCGGGGCACGCACGTAAGCGCTTCCGGGCGGATCGCTTGGAGATCGTCGAGCAGTGCGTTCGGATCGTGGCAAATCGCGTACCGGTACTTGCGTTGCAAGTAGATGTAGATCATCGTGTGTTCGTAGATGTGCGAGAACGGCAGCACCGAGAGCACGGTCGAGCCGGCCGTCAGTTCGCCCGAATGCGCACCGGCGGCGGCCGCATCGAAGACCAGGTTGTCGTGCGAGAGCATGACGCCCTTGGGATTGCCGGTCGTTCCGGAGGTATAGATCAGCACCGCGAGGTCGTCGGGCTGCGCGGTCTGATAGGCCGCCGGCAGTTCGGGATGTGCGGCGCGGACCGCCGCACCGGCGCGCTCGAACGCGGCGAGTCCGTCGGGGTCGGCGCTCTCGAGCACGATCGTTCGCGGCAACGTCATGGCTCCGGCCAGACGCGCGAACGTCGCGGGCGAGTCGACGAAGAGCAGTTTCGCTTCGGAATGTTCCAGGATGTACTGGGTATTGTCGAGCGCTTGGGTCGGAAAGACCGGCACGACCACGCAACCCGCGAAGAACGTCGCGAAGTCGCAGACGATCCAGTCGACGCAGTCGTGGGCGATCAGGCCGACGCGATCGCCCGCCTGCAGACCCGCATCCCGGATCGCGCACGCGATATCTTCGACGCGGCGCAGCAATATCGCCGACGAGGTCGGCGTGAAGACGCCGTCGACGCGTTCGAGCAAGACCTCGTCGCGCGGCGCTTCAAGCGCGCGGTGGATCAGCTGCGGGAGCGTCTCTCTGGGCGGGAACGTCAACACCATGTGACCTGCGTTTCGCCGGACGGGTGCCGGCTCATCCAAGCGCGCTCCTCAGGGTTGCAAGAAAGGGGATGCGCGCTCCAGGCGTGCGGGCGTCATGCCATTGACGTCGAGCAACTCGTCCAGGTTCGCGAACGGGCCATTGGTCTCGCGAAAGGCGACGATGCGTGAGGCCAGCGCCGGGCCCAGACCCGGGACCCGCGCGAGCGCGTCGATGCCGGCCTCGTTGATTCCGACCGAGGCCGGCGCCGGCGAGGGCAGGCGGCGCGAGCGCGAGGTGCGCGCGCGTGGCCGGGGTGTGGCATCGCCGATGCGCGGGACCACGATCTCGTCGCCGTCGGCGACCCGGGCGGCCAGATTCACCCCGGCCGCATCGGCGCCCGGCTGCATCCCGCCGGCCGATCGGACGGCATCGTCGGCGCGCGCGCCGGCCGGCAGGCGATAGAGCCCCGGTCGGGCGACCGCGCCCGCCACATACACGACGGCCGGCGATGCAAGCGCCGCCGGGGTACGAGCGACGCGCCGGTGCGGTCCGGGAGTCGCATCCGCCAGGGTCGCGAAGCCGGGCTTGGCCGGGCCGCCGGGATGCCAGAGCGCCAGCGCCGCGACCACGATCGCGGCGGCGAAGGGTGCGTATCGTTTCATTCCATCGGTTCTATCCCACCGAAAATGCGACCTGAAAGGGTGACGAACGGCCCGCGAATCGGTACGATGCGTTCTATGGCCGAAGCGTACGATTACCGCGCCGTCGAGCGCACCTGGCAAGAACGATGGGAACGCGAGGGGATCTACCGGGCGTCGGATGCAGCCGATGACCGCGAGAAATACTACGTCCTCGAGATGCTCCCGTACCCGTCGGGCGATCTTCACGTCGGCCACGC
>JBEPVY010000056.1:0-13230 GCA_041690835.1 Vulcanimicrobiota bacterium
CCGATCACCCGGCCTCGCCCGATCGGATCAAACATCTGGTCGGCTATCCCGAACTGGATCCGACCAAAGTGACGAACGACCAGCTGCTCGTACAGGCGGTCGGCGACGAAGAGCGCGCGCGCTACCACGTCGCGATGCTCGACCTTCAGAAGATCCTCAAGAAGGATCCGGGCAACGCCGAAGCGCTGCTCAAACTCGGCCAGGCGCAACTCGCGCTCGGGCAGACCAGCAAGAGCGAACAGACGCTCGCGGAAGCCGCCCAGAAGGGCAACGGCCCGACCCAAGCGGTCGCGCTCGAACGGATGGCGGCGCTCCGCCAGATCGACTCGCGTCGCGTCTCGCTGACGCAGCCGAATCTGGACAGACTGCGGACTGCCATGAACGACGCGCAGCAGAACCTCTCGGCGGCCGCCGGTCAGATCCAGGTCCGACGCGATCAAGGGCGCGCGCAGCTGAAGAACCTCTCGGCGCGGATCGACGCGATCGGCTACGAACTTCCCGATCTGAGCAACGTGCAGGTCAAGACCGGTTCGCGGATCGAGGCGATCGTCAAGAATCTCGAGTCGATGTCGCGTGCCATCAACAGCGGTCTGGACGACGCCGGTAACGCTATCTCCGGTCCGGGCTCGCTCGATCGCGGCAAGGAGAGCGGCCTGCTCCGCGAGAGTTCGGACGTGCTCAAGCAGATGCGCGCGCCGCTCGACTCGGCGCCGATCCCGGCCGACTCGCTCGCCATCCTGCCGAACTATCCGAGCATGCTCCAGAACATCTCCGATGCCAACGCCGATATGTTGCGCGGCGTCGATGCCGGACGCGCGGCGGCCCTGATGCTCGATCAGGCGATGGGCGATCTCGACGAGTTCCTCAAGCCGCTCCAGCACGCCCAGATCAACTTCGCGGGCGACATCTCGCTGTTCGACTATCAGGCCTTGGTGCCGCTCATGCAGAAGGCCAACGACGCGATCAACAAGGCGGCGGTCGCATCCGCGCAGGCCGCGCAGCTGTACAACATGGCGCGCTCGCGCCAGATGCAGTCGCGCATCGCCCTGCTCGGCCTGGGCACCTCGCCGCAACGTTACGCGACCCTCACCTATGCGCTCGACAAGCGCTTCTCGAGCGACGAGGGCACCTACAACGGCATCAGCTACGATGCGATGATCAAGCAGAACCTCAATCCGGGCGACGTGACCGTCGCGACGATCGTGGCCGCCGATACCAAGACCACCACCCAAGCGATCATCGACGACGCCAAGCTCAACCACCGCTCGATGGTCGACGAGGCCAACGCGCGCGGCATGCACGCCTGGCCGCTCGAGATCTTCACGGGCCTGGTCTATCTCGACTACACCGACGACCCGGCCGACGAGCTCCGCCACGCGGGCGATACGTCGGGCTCGCAGTCGATCACCCCGATGTAACGGACGTAATAACGATGGCAACGGCATACGGCGCGAAAGATCTCTTCAAGATGGTCCGCTCGCAGGTCGACGCGCGAGCCGTCGACGCGCACGTCCGCAAGCCGTTCCGGTATCTGCTCTGCGGCGATCCGGCGCTGATCGCCGGTCTGCGCGGTACGTTGCTCTCGGGTCATCCGGACGACGCGATTCCGCTCGACGCGGCCGCCTGTCTCGAGACGATCGTCCCGGGCCGGCCTTTGCTGAGCGATCCGACCGAGGCACGCGTCGTCATCTTTCTCGGACGTCCCGGCGACGCGCGCGGCGCCGACCTCTCGATTCTCGCGCCGCTCAAACTCCCGATCCTGGCACTGACGGTCGATCCGGATGCGCTGCCGAGCGGCCCGAGCGCGCCGCCCGCGCCGGGCACGTCGGCCGAATACGTGGTCTCCGCGCTCACCCGCGAGGCGTTGCGAGGACGCCTCTTCCCGCATCTGGTCACCTGTTCGAAAGGCGTCGAGATCGCGGTCGGACGTCGCCTCCCCGCGATGCGCGAGGCGGTCGCCGCCAAGCTGACGCGCGACGCCGCCAACAACGCGCTCAAGGTCTCGATCGCAAGCGCGGTCGTCGATCACATCCCGGTCATCGGGATCGTGCTCGGCGCGTTCGCGTCGGCCGGCGACATGGTCGCGATCACCGGCATCCAGTTGATGCTCCTGCTCCACGTCGAGGCCGCCTACGGCAAGGATCCCGACCTGCAGCGCGTCTGGCAGATCCTGCCGGTCATCGGCGGCGGCTTCGGTTGGCGCGCGCTCGCGCGCGAACTCTCCGGCTTCGTTCCGGTCGCAGGCATCCCGATCAAAGGCGCGATCGCCTACGCGGGCACGATCGTGGTCGGCGAGTCGGTCACGTTCTTCCTCGAACACGGCCATCACATGAACAAAGCCGAAGCCGCGCAGATCTACGAACGCACCAAGACCGACGCGATGCAGTTCGCCCGCGACACGATCGCGCGCTTCAAGAAATAGCGCGCCGCCGCGCTACGGGCCGCCGACCACGAAGTGGCTCATGACCACGATGATCGCCACCTGGAAGATCGCCTGTAGGCCCGCGAGCGAGAAGTTGATCCGTGCGAGCCGTCCGATCTTCTCGCGGTCGGGTTGGGCCTTGCTCAGCTCGCGCCACATCCGGATCGAGTTGGGCAGAAAGATACCCAAGCCCTGAATCGTCAGCGCCGTCACGATGACGAGCGCTCCGACCACCCAGCCGAAGTTCGGGCTTCCCGGGACGGTATAGCCCAGATGCGCCGCTAGGAACCAGCCCGCCGTCGTCGTCGTGAGCGAGACCATCGGGAAGTATAGGATCGTGCGCGGCACCAGGTAGGCGATCACGCCGGAACGCTGCCCCGGCTCGAGCCTCCGCATGACCGGTCCGAGGATGAACCCCATGAAGAGATCGGCACCGGTCCAGAGCGATCCGGAGAGCACGTGGATCCAATTGAGCCAGAAGAAGCTTCCGGCGATCAATGCTGCGATCATCACGATCGGAAATGCCAGCGTCCACCACAGGAGTTGTTTCGTGAGCGGTTGTGTCATAGGCGTTCCAAGAGCTCCTCATCGCGCAGGGTGCGCAGATCCGCCGGCGCGCGATCGCGGAAGCGCGCGGCCAAAGCCGCGCTCAATTCGAAACGGCGCGGGCTGTCGAGACTCGCGCGACGCGCCAGGAACCGGGCGATCAGGGCGCGTTCGTCGTCGGTCAGGTAGGCACCCGAGTTCGTGCGCGCGGCCACACCGAGCGCGTCGGCCAACGTGAGCGGCTTGGCGAGCTTGCCTTCGCGCACCACGATCGTACCGGCCGCGTAGTCGCCGATCCGCTTGTTCTCCGGCGAGAGCAGCATCGCGCCCGCCGAGAGCGCATAGAATCCCAGCGCCTCCTCGCCGATCCGGATGACGTTGCGCAGGAACGCGCCGCCGAAGTCGAGCGGAAAGCCACCGTCCCGCACCACCCGGATACCGAGCATCTTCTTGCCCGGCGTCTGGCCGTTCCAGAACGCCTCGAACAAGATGTGGTAGCCGAAGTAGACCATGAAGACGATGATGACGACGAGCGCGATCGCGAGCGATCGCCCGAGGCCGTCATCGGCGGGCGTGAGCTTGGCGTGGGCCGTTGGGAGACGCATCGCGGCGTAATAGATGCCCCAGAAGATCAGGAGCAGCGTGACCGTCTGGATGGTCATGTCCGCGCAGACCGCCAGGCAGCGGCTACCGAGGCCGGCCAGTTCGTAGCGGAATGCAATGCTCTCGGGCGTTCGAATGTCGACGTTCCGGTCCATCCCTCGGTCGTTTCGACGCGAGCGCCAGGCACCACTACGACGCGCGGCAAACTTGCGCGAAGTGAAGCAATCGGCGTTCGTCGAGCGACGGGCCGCGACGTGGGAGCGGCTCGAGACGCTCTTAGGAAAAGCCGGCCGGCGCGGCATCCGCGGGCTCGCGCCCGAAGAGGTCGCCGAACTCGGCCGGACCTACCGCTGGACCACGAGCGATCTGGCCTACGCGCAGGGCCGTTCGTTCGATCCGACCCTGCTCGAGTATCTCAACCGGCTGACCGCTCGCGCGCACGCCTACGTCTACGGTGGATCGGCCGAGACGGGCTGGGCGCGGGTGGCCCGCTTCTACTCCCACACCTTTCCGGCCGAGTTCCGTCGTTCGTTCGCGTTCTTCGCGATCTGCACCGCGCTCACCGTCGTGACCGCCGTGGTCGCCTACGTGGTCTGCCGGAACCATCCGGGCGATGCGTATGCGCTGCTCCCGCAAGGCATGGTCCCGCCTGAGATCAAGAAGAGCCTGCACGACTCGAACTTCGCGCACTCGTTCAATTCGTCGCCCGAGTTGGCGTCGCTGATCATCTTCAACAACGTGCGGGTCGCGTTCATGGCCTTCGCGGGCGGCATCACGCTCGGTCTCTTCACGATCTATGCGATCGCGCTCAACGGGCTGATGCTCGGCGCGCTCGGTGCGCTCTTCGAGAACGCCGGCTTCGGCCGCGACTTCTGGATCACGGTCGCGCCGCACGGCTTCATCGAACTGACCGCCATCCAGATCGCGGGCGGCGCCGGACTGCTCCTGGCCGCCGGCATCCTCTATCCGGGCCGATTACGAAGGCGGGATGCGATCGTCGCCAACGCGCGCCGCGCGGGCGTACTGGTCGCGGGCGTCGCCTCGATGCTGGTGGTCGCAGGTACGATCGAAGGCTTCTTCTCGCCGCGTCGTCTGCCCGAGAACGTCCGGCTCGGGTTCGGCTGCATCACCGCGATCGCGCTGGTCGGCTACTTCGGCCTGGCCGGTCGACGCAAGCCGACGGATCCGGTCAGACTCTAGATCAACCCGCGCGCCTTGACGCGTAGGTACTGATCGATCAGGGCGGTCGTGAGTTTGCGCGCCGGGACGTCGATCGTGATGATCCCGCGCGCGTTCAGGTTCGCGGCGGCCGCGCGGCGCTCGTAGTCGAGTCCGAGCGCGACCGCCGCTTCGTACGCGCTCGCCGCGTTCCTCACCGGGGCCGCAAGGGCGTTTGCGACCGCCGCGTCGTTCATGAAGACGCAGACCACCAGATGGCGCTTGGCGAGCGTGCCGAGTTCGGCCAGCACCGCGCTCTGCGCGACCGGGTCGATCACGTCGGTGAAGAACACGATCATCGAGCGTTTGTGCAGATGTCCGCGCAGATAGGCGAACGCCTTGGCATAGTCGGACTCTTCGAACCGCGGCTCAAGATCGTAGAGCATCTCGGAGAGCACCGAGATCGACGCGCGCGTCGAGCGCGGCGCGCTTGCGGCCAATATCTCGCGTGCGAAAGCGACCGCGCCGACCTTGTCGTTGGCCAGGCCCGCGATCGACGCGACCGAGAGCGCCGCGGTGATCGCGAAGTCGAACTTGCGCTGATCTTCCAGACGCGGCGTCATCAGCCGTCCGCAATCGAGCACGAGCATCACGTTCTGGCTGCGTTCGACCTCGTGTTGCGCGACGATCAGCTTGCCGCGCCGGGCCGACGCCTTCCAGTCGATCGCGCGGAACTCATCGCCGGTGGTGTAGTCGCGCAACGATTCGAACTCGGTACCGGAGCCCTTGAGGCGCATCCGACGCAGACCTGCCTCGATCAGACGATTGCGCATGTGAAGCGCGCCGTAGCGCTCGACCGCCGAAAGGTCGGGATAGACGCGGAACGGCATCGGCGCCGGCACGACCACCCGTCGCCGGATCAGGCCCAACCGGTTCTCGAACCAGACGTAGAGCGTCCCGAACGCATCCGCTCCGCGCGCGATCGGCGTGACCGCCCGCGCAAGGGTCGTGCGCGAGCGCGGTGGCGCATCGCAGATCGCTTCGTCTTCATCGTAGCCGATCGTCCGCACGGGCGTCTCGACGATGCCGACGCGCGCGTCGAACCCCGAGCGGTTCGTGACGGCGTACGGAATCGTCGCGCGAACGCGCAACGCGAAATGCCTGACCGGCTCGCGCTCGAACGTCAGCGCGGTGCGACGCGGTCCGATCGCGAGATCCGCGATCGTGGCCACCACCAATCCGAAACCGAGCAACGCCGAGAGGGCGAGCAGCGGTTTGAAGCCAGGCGCCGCCGCGAGCAGCACCGCGATCCCTCCGAGCAGGTAGAGGAACCGGGGCGTGACCCAGAGCGGGAGACGGATCTGCAGGCGACTACGCACGCGGAACCGGCACGCTCCCCAGGATTTCGCGGAGTACGTCGGCCGCGCGCGCGCCTTCGATCTCGGCCTCCGGCGCGACGATCAAACGATGCGGCAGGACGAGCGGCGCAACGCTCTTGACGTCGTCCGGCGAAGCGAAGTCGCGGCCTTCGACGGCGGCCGCCGCCTGCGCGGCCAACAGGAGCGCGATGCCGGCCCGCGGCGACGCGCCGAGCGTCAGGCGCGGATGCTTGCGGGTCGCGGCGACGATCCGGTAGACGTACTCGCGGACTTCGTCCGAGAGATGGACGGCGCGGATCGCGCGCTGCGCTTCGACGACTTCGTCCGCGGTCGTGACCGCGACCACGCCGGACGCGGCCAGCGCCCGCGCGTCGAAGCCGCCCGCGACCCGCGCGAGCAGATCCAACTCCTGGGCCTCGGCCGGATACTCGGATTCGATCTTGACCATGAACCGGTCGAGCTGCGCTTCGGGAAGCGGATAGGTCCCTTCGTACTCGATCGGATTCTGGGTCGCACAGACGACGAACGGCGCGGGCAGCATGGTCGCGACGCCGTCGATCGTCACCTGACCCTCTTCCATCGCCTCGAGCAGCGCCGACTGCGTCTTGGGCGGCGTGCGATTGATCTCGTCGGCGAGCACGATGTTCGCGACGATCGGCCCCGGACGGAGCGAGAACTGGGCGGTCTGCGGATTGAAGACGTTGGTCCCGATCACGTCGGAGGGCATCATATCCGGCGTGAATTGGATGCGCCGGAACTCCAAGCCCAAGAGCATCGCGAGCACCCGCACCGCAAGCGTCTTGCCGGTGCCGGGGACGCCCTCGATGAGCGCGTGACCGCGCGCGAGCAACGCGACCGTGAGTGCGAACGCGGTGCGATCGCTGCCGACGACGGCGCGTGCCATGCCGCCGGCGATCCGGTCGGCGAGTTCCTTGACGTTGACGGTCACGTGAGGTCCTTTCGAAGACGAGCGTCGATGGCGGCGGCGCGGATCAACGCACCGTCGCCGGGTTGGAGCAGGTCGTGCAGGCGCTTGAGCTCGTCGACGAGCGCGGCGCTGTCGGGCGGAAGATCGGGATGTCGCCGCGCGCGTCGGGCGGCGTCGTCGGCAAACGCTCCGATCGCGGCGCGGGCCGAGCGCGCGCGCCGGAGCAGGCTCGCCATGGCGCGCACGTAGGCGGACGAATCGCGTTCGTCCGGCGGCTCGAGCGGGATCGGCGGAGCGAAGCGGACGTTCGCACCGAGCAACGCGAGGGCGACGATCGCGCAGACGATCCAGAACGCCCAGCGCACGGGTTGCGGCAACGCCTCCCACATGTTCTTGTCGACCGCATAGCCGTGCGGGCGCTCGTCGAAGGCGACCCGGCCGCGACCCGCGAGCAGATCGTAGGCGAAGCGCGCGTTGTCGGCCTTGGAGATGTAGGCGTTGCCGAAAAGCGCGGGCGCGGAGATCGCGACCACCTCGCCCTTGCCGAACGGATACGAGAGCGCGACGGTCGCGCCGTCACTTGCGAGCAGCGGCGTCGCCTTGGGAATCGTCAGCGGGAAGAGGGCCGCGATCGGCCCCGCGACGGCGGTGACGCCGGGGATCTGGTTCGCACCGGCGACGGCGATCGCGCCCGACCGGTGCTCGACCTTGTGCGCCGCCGGCAGTCCGACGATCGCGTCGCCTTCGCCGCCGATCTCGTCGTCGAGCACGATCAGGCGCCCGCCTTCGTGCAGAAAGTGCCGGATGACCGCGATGTCGTGCTCGTTGATCGGATTCGACGGGAGCTTGTTCCCGGCCGAGAGTTCGGGCGTGATCGAGGATTCGACCAACGTCTTCACCTGCGGATCGAGCAGGCCGAGTTCGCGCTCGTTCCGTTCGACCGGCACGCCCTGCGCCGCAAGTACCTCGAAGAGCGCGCGGTAACCGTTGCTGCCGGAGTCGTAACTGGAATAGGTCGAGGGCAAGACGGCCTGCGCGGCCCGGTCGCCGGCGAGGCCGACGATCGTCACGAACAGGATCACCGCGACGACCGACCCGATCTCGACGCCGCGTCTCATGTCGGTTCCGTCTTCACGAGTTCGCGATAGCCCGCCAGCGCCCGTTCCCACTCGGCCGGAGCGACCGCACGCTCCGCATATGCCGCGGTGATGAACGGCCCGGCGATCTGATCGAACGGCGGGACCATCGCGCCGTCGCGCGCGCGCCGCGCGCGCCGCCGATCACCAGCCCGAGCCCGAGCAGCGTCTCGCATCAGGCCGCGGAGATGGAGGGCGGGGCCGGCGGCGGCGAAGAGCAGTCGGGCGGCCTGCGCGTAGTCGCCCAGACGCGCGAGTTCGCAGGCTTGCATGTAGAGCGCGCGCGCGCTCCGCCCGGCTTCGAGCGGGCTCGACCGGCCGCGCCGCCCGGACCGGTCGAACTGCGCGCTTGCGATCAAGCGCACGATGACGAACACGAGTGCGCCGCCGACGATGACCAGAAACGCCCAGCCGATCACGTTCCAACCCGACGGCCCCAGATTCACCCGCCCGCCCGTGGCGCGCCAGAACCGGTCCCACTGCTGCCCGAACCAATCCCAGAAGCGATCCCACAGGGACTTCTCCGCCGGCCGGAGCGCCCGAACTCCAAGATCGTAACCTCCCGCCGCAAGCTCGCGCGCCGCCGCCGCGCGCAGATCCGTTGCCGGTCGCGGAGCGGGCGTGGACGCGCGCATCCGCGCGAGGGTCGCAGCGAGCGCCTTCTGCGCGGCCGCCCGCGTCTTCGCATCGTGGATCGCGACGATCGCCGCGCGATTCGCCGCCAGCCACTTCGCCGCAGCCGCATCCGCCGCCGACGTCACGCTAGCGATCACGCCGGGACGGTCGGGACGAGGCTCTCCAGCGCCGACGCCAGATCCAGGCCTTCGCGCCGGATCCGGACGTCGTAGTAGTAGACCGCGAAGAGGATGGTCGAGTAGGTGTAGATGGCGGTCGTGACGACGACGTTTTCGAGCGTGACGAGCCACGGCTGATGGAGAAAGATCGCGAGTCCCATGACGGCGTAGACGATCAACAGGTTGGCGATCGAGATCGCGAGCGATGCCAACGCGTAGAACATCGCGCGTCCGATCTCGCCGCGCGTGAAGACGCGCGAAAATCCGGCGCCGATCGAGTCGAAGACGCTCTTCTCCTCGATCACGACCGCGAGCATCGCGAAGCCGAGCGCGATGCTGATGAGGATCGCCATCCCGATCAGCGCGAGGTACAGGACGACCACGATGACGACGCCGAGGACGGCGAAGACCTTCCCGAGCATGCCGATCCCGATGCCGACCGCCGCCACGAGCCCGACCATGAGTCCCATCCCCATGATCGCGCCGAAGAAGATGAGGACCGCCATCACGACCAGACCGACCGTCGGCCAGAACCGCCGGAGCGCCCGGCCGTAGCAGGCCCGCAGGTCGACCGGTTGGCCCGAGTACAGGCGCGCCACCCCCAACGCAACGGCGTTGAACATGAACGGGAGGCACAGGAAGAAGATCAGCAACATCAGCATCGCGAAGCCGAACGATCCGCTCGAATAGACCGCCAGCGGGTCGGTCGAGGTCGATGCACCGACGCCGCCCTTGAGCAGCGTCGAGATCTGGGCGAGCGACTGGGCCTGCATCGAGTATTGGGCGATCGCGTTCGGGATCATCACGATCAGCACGATCAGCGAGAACGGCACGAAGTTCCGGACGTAGAGCGTCACGGCCCGGTCGAAGAGCTCCCCGAAGCCCAGCGGACGCACCATCCCGGCCGACGGCGTTGTTTCTTCCATGTGCGTCGCGCTTCTTGAGGGTTCCGGCCGCCTCCTACGGAAGGACGTCGACGTGGTGCAGATAGGAACGCTCGAACGTATCTGGCGGTATCCGATCAAATCGCTATGCGGCGTTGCGCTCGAACACGTCGCGGTCGGACCCGGCGGTCTCCGCGGGGACCGCACGAGCGCGCTTTTCGTCACCGCCGGGAACGCGCGCACCGGGAAGACGTTGCGCGGCAAGGAGCACGACCGACTCCATCTCCACGCGGACGCCGGCCTGGCCGCCGCCGACGCCGCCGGCCGGGGCATCGCGACCGAGGCGCGCGACGATGAGGCGCACTACTTCGACGACGCACCCGTCTCGCTGATCGTCGACCGCTGGCTGGACGGCTTGAACGCGCACGTCGGCTATCCGGTCGAGCCGTCGCGCTTCCGGCCGAACTTCTTCATCCGCGCGAGCGTCGGCTTCGAAGGCGACGAGAAGGCGCTGGCGGGCGCGACCATCGCGATCGGCGCGGCTCGCCTCAAAGTCCGCTACGCCATCAAGCGTTGCGTCGCGATCACGTATCATCCCGACGGCGAACTGGCCGACCCGCGGATCCTACGCTACGTCGCGACCGAACGCGCGACCCTGATGGGGGTCTACTGCGACGTGCTACGAGCGGGCCGCGCCCGCGTCGGCGACTCGGTCTTCGCCGAGGCCTGAACGTCTCGCACGATCGCCTCGAGCGCGTCGATATAGCCGAGGAACCGCTCGCGTCCGGCCGGCGTGATCTGCGCGATCGTCTGCGGACGGCCCGACCCGGTGCGCCGTTCGCTCGAGACGATGCCCGCCTCGGCAAGCGCGTGCAGGTGACGATTGAGGTTGCCGTCGGTCAGACCGCACGCATCTTGCAGGGCGACGAACGAGAGTCCGCCGTCGCTTGCGACGAGGGCGCTGCAGATCGCCAGACGCCCGCGCTCGTGGAAGATCTGGTCCAGATCCGTCGCGCTCATGCGGCACGCTCCGCGCGTTCGCGTAGGACGAATATTCCGACCGCCGCTTGACCGCTCCCGAAGACGAGTGCCAGGACCCACCACTGCATCGCGATCGCGGCAGGTGCGAAGAGCAACCCGACACCGGCGAGCATGAAGAACGCCGCGACCGGGACGACCGCACGCGGCACCATCGTCCGCGATGCGAACAACCCCGCGCCGTAACACGCGCACCAGACGCCCGGCAAGAAGCCGGCTTGGCCGACATCGTAGAGCGCGAACGTGAGCGCCGCGCCGAGGATCAGCGACGGCAGGATCGCAAGGCCCACGGTGCGCGTCTGCCAACGGTCGCGGGCGCTCGCATCGCTCACGAACCAGTGCGCGATCGCGCCGTAGTTGACGATCGCCGCGCACGCGCAGCAGATCAGCCAGATCGAGAAGTAGAGCGGCGCGTGGGCTTGCGGATCGGGCACCAGTACGGCCTGCACGATGCCGGCCACGACCGCGAAGACGCCGGAGAGGATGGCCGCCACGCCGGAGTAGCCCTTGAAGCGCTGCGACGCACCCAGGCGCTCGCGCACCTCGGCGATATCCAGCAACGCACGTTCGATTTCAGTCATCACGGATACTTTGTACCACAAAGGCGCAAGAGCCGCAATTTGCTTATTTCGTCAGATGCGATAAATATCGCACATGGAGTGTCGGGTGCCGTCTAGTATTAGGAATAGCTCATCTACCGAGTCGTAGAAGGAGTACAGGGGCCGCTATCCTTTACTGGAGGGCGGCTCCCGCAATTTTCGCCGCCTCGTACTCATTCTCCAATTTTAGCCTGCGCCGATCTCGCTCAACGGGATAGGCTGCCAAGAGCGGCCAAACAGCGCGGCCAGCCGCCAGAATTACCGCGTAACTGAAGTCTGATAACGTCAGCACCAGGCGGCTATCCCCGCGGCTCTGGTCGTGCCACGCCACTACCTCGCCGGAGCCGGCTCCGGCAAAGCACTCGATAATTGCGCGCGGCCATTCTATGCACTCGTAACGCCCGGGCTCGGGTATGCGAGTCTCCTCGCTACTACCTTCTTGTATAAGATGCCAAAAGCAGCCGTGAAAATCGTCCAGGCGCGGGTACATCGCGGGCACGACTCGCTTCCCTAGCAACATCGCCCAGGGATCCGTCAAAAAATCCCGTGTGAAGCATGCGTAAAGCTCATTGCGGTATTGCGCCCAGTCGCCGTCCATAAATTGCCTTCGCGCCGGAAGCCACTCAAACGGCACCCGCTATGCCTCAGTCTCTTGCGGTGCCCAACGAAAGATGTCCATTTTCGACCTTCCCGGTGCGGTCGATGAGGTCAATGTCAAGCCGCTCAACTGGCGGATCAGGTCTCTCAGTTCGACCTTTGCCGAAGAACTCTTCAGGCTGCGCTCCGAGTAGTTGATCGAGCCGATCAAGATGTCGGCGATCTGCAGCAATTCGACTTCATGCGAGCGGACGTTCTGTATCGTCGTTGCTGACCCAATATTCAATTCTCGCGCTTTGTTCCTGAGAATCTCTTCGAGCTTTACGACTTTTTTCTGACTACGCGAGTCCTTGATGTCAAGGAAGATCCGCAATTCAGATTTCCGGCCAAGAAGAGGAAGCAACAAGAGATAGTACATCTTGTAGTACCAATCGTCATGCGTTTGACGAAACGCGGTATGGTCAAGGCGCTCCTTTCCCGTTGCAATAACTGCCCGAAACTGCAAACTCTCGTGCGCAAAGAAATATGCCACGAGCTCCATATACATCGCCAAATTGCTATGGCTTGCTTTTGTCCATTTCACCTCCGATGCACTCGGTCCAAAATGTGCTCTTTTAATATCTCGAATCTGCTCACTGACTCTGTGAAGGTCTGAAATCGGACAAGAGATTGCCCCTAGCACCATGGACTTACAGCCGTCGTTTGGAAGATGTGTGCTCTCGTCGCAAAAAACGTGCAGTTTCATCATGATCTAGAGCGCGCGCCGGCCTTCGAGGGCTTTGGTGAGCGTGATCTCATCGGCGTAGTCGAGGTCGCCGCCGATCGGGAGGCCGTAGGCCAAGCGCGTGACGCTCGTGCCGATCGGGGTGATCAAGCGCGAGAGATAGAGGGCGGTCGCTTCGCCTTCGGCGTTCGGATTGGTGGCCAGGATGATCTCGACCGGATTCTCCGCCCCGACGCGATCGATCAGCTCTTTCACGCGCAGTTGCGCGGGGCCGATGCCGTCCATCGGTGAGATCAATCCGCCGAGCACGTGATAGCGGCCGCGATACGCGTTCGTCCGCTCGATCGCGTAGATGTCCTTGGCTTCGGCGACCACGCAGATGGTCGTGCCGTCGCGCCGTTCGTCGGTGCAGATGTCGCACG
>JBEPVY010000057.1:0-13100 GCA_041690835.1 Vulcanimicrobiota bacterium
GCTCCGTTCGTGAAAATCGAGATGTTTCCGTCGTTGGTCACCAGGGACATCGACCCGCTCCCGGATCCGACGGAGAAGGTCTGGCTTTGGGAGTCCGTGTCGCGGCCGCCCACGCGCCTGCCCTCGCGGTAGATATGGCCGTCGTTCGTACGGGCCGCTACGGTGACGTCGGTACTCGGCGCCAAGGTCGCCACGATCCGTCCGTCGTTGGTCGAGACCTCGATCTTGGGCGAGACGACGGTGTCGAGAATGATGCGCCCGCTATCCGTATGCGCGCTAAAGGCGTTGCCCGTCACCCGGCGCGCTTCGATACGCCCGTCGTCGTCGCGCAGATCGACGGTGCCGCCAACGTCGGCGAGCAACAGGCTTCCATCGACAGAGTGGGCGCTGACGCCACCGGTCACCCCGGCGATGTCGGCGCCGCCGCAGCGGGCGATCGCGAGGACCGCATCGCTCGGTACCTGCACCTCGATGCGCTGGTCGGAATAGCCCATCGCGACCATCGAACTGCTATCGCCGCGCCTGATCGAGACGCCATCGTTCGTACGTTCGACTTTCAACTGCGCGATATTCGGCGTCCCCCACAGGAGGCCACGCACTTCGGTACGATCGACTACGTGGACGAAGCGGTCGTTCGAGGCGGTGATGTAGACGCGATCGGACGGATCGTCGATCGCGATGCGGGGTGCCGAACCGACCGCGAGCGGCGCGATGACCGGCGCGGTATAGTTCATCCTATGCAAGCCGCCGCCGCCCGCGAAGATCGTGCCGCCATGGAAACCGAACGAGTAGATCGCAAAGCCGACGATCGCGACCTCGGCCGCGACCAGCATCGCGATCAGCGGAAGACGCGCGCCCATCAGAGTTTCGGACCCCAGCCGGCGAAGGTGGGTCGGAGCGCCTGCGCGCAGTTAGCGTCGTCGACGGCGGCCAGGGTGCGCCCGCCGAGGGGCTTGATTGTCGTGGGGATGACCAACATATGCGATTTTCGCCTCCGGACCATGTACGCCGGGACGTCTCCCATGTTTCAGGCGGCCCCATCTGCCCGGCCCGCGAAACATAGCCCTTCCTTGAACGTATCTGAGATGTGTCCGCAGCGTTATTGGAGGCCCCGGTCATAGACCTCACCGCGACCGGCCCGTCCGATTCAGACCTGGTGGCGATGACCCTTGGTGGCACCACCGAGGCCTTTGCCACACTCGTCGAGCGGTACGACCGGGCGGTCTACCACCTGGCCTACCGGACCCTTCGGGACGTGGAAGAGGCCCGCGACGCGACCCAAGAGGCCTTCTTCAAGGCCTTCCGGTCCCTCCGTACCTTCAAACCAGGCGCCAAGTTCTCGACCTGGATCTTTGCGATCGTTTATCACGCCTGTTGCGACCGTTTGAACCGCCGGAAGCGTTATAGCAATGAGGAGTTCCCCGAACGGGCCGATCCGAACCCCGGACCGGAACGCCAGGCGATCGCCGCCGACGAGGCCCGCCGGCTGCGAGCGGCCATCGAAGCCCTGCCGGAGAAGTATCGGACGGTCATCACCCTCTACCATCTGCAAGGACGGCAGTACGAAGAGATCGCCGAGGTGCTCGGCATCCCGTTGGGTACGGTAAAAACCCACCTATTCCGGGCAAAGGATCATCTCCGGAAGCTCCTGAGCGACGAAATCACCGAGGTACCCGAATGAAAAGCTATAGCGACGAAGATCTGGAACGAGCGCTCTTCGCACTCGATCTCGAGGAACCGCCCGCAGAACTGCGCGGGAGCATTCTTGCCGCGACGTGCTATCGCGCCCCGGTGATCTTCAAGCAGTGGGAGATCGTCGTGCTCGGCGCCACCCTCGCGGTCGTCGCGTGGGTCGCCTGGGCGATCGTCACCGGCGGACTGCCGGCGCTTGCGGGCAATCTGCAGTCCGGTTTCCAAGTGGTCGGCAACGGTCTCTCCAACACCGGTACGCTCCTGTGGATCGCGGTCGGCGGCTCGGTCGCCGTGTGGCTCTCACTATGGGCTAATCAAACCGGCCTCGCTTTTGGGAAGATTGCGCGTCGCTGACTCCGTAACACCGGAGTCATATGGAGAAACCCGACCGCCCGTTCAGCATTCTCGTCGTCGAAGACGATGCCGCGATCGCGCGCGTTCTCAAACTCGAACTCGAACACGAAGGCTACCTCGTCGATACGGCGAGCGACGGCCTCTCGGGCCTTGAGAAAGCTCTCAAGGAACCCGATCTCGTCATCCTCGACCTGATGCTCCCGCGCATGGACGGACTCGAAGTCTGCAAGCGCCTGCGCGCCAAGAGCAAGGTCCCCGTCATCATGCTCACCGCCAAGGACCGCATCCCCGATCGAGTCGCCGGCTTGGACCTGGGCGCGGACGACTATCTGACAAAACCGTTCGCGACCGAAGAACTGCTGGCGCGCGTCCGGGCGCGCCTGCGCGAACGCGCACCCCAGTCCACCACCATCGAGTACCGCGACCTGCAGATGAATCGCGACCGTCACGAAGTCCATCGAGCCGGCCGCCGGATCGAGCTGACCGCCAAAGAGTACGCGCTCCTGGAGTATCTGCTGATCCATCGGAACAAAGTCCACACCCGCGACGAACTCTTCAACGGCGTGTGGGGCAGCGATTTTCTCGGCGACTCGAACCTGATCGACGTCTACATCCGCTATCTCCGCGGCAAGATCGACGAGGACTTCGACGAGAAGCTGATCACGACGGTCCGCGGCGTCGGCTACGCCATCAAAGACTAAGGGACGCTCGAAGATGTTCGCATCGCTGAAGTGGCGGATCGCCGCCGCCTATGCGTTGCTGCTCGCGATCGCGATCGGGGCGATCGGCTTCGCGATCGTGTTCCGCTTTCAGGACATCCTCTACGTGCAGGCGCAGTCGCGCGTCGACCAGACCCTGCGCGAGATCGAACGTGCCGCTCTGCCCTCGACCAATCCGCTCTTCCCTTCGGAAGCCTCGGGGTACGAGACGGTCATCAATAGCCGGAACATCGCCCGCTGGGAATCGCCGACGACGTTCGTGCAGATCGACTCGAGCGACGGCGCCCTGCTCGCGCACAGTTCCAATTTCGGCGGCGAACGCTTCGCGCCGAATCCCGCGCTGACGGCCCGGAACCCGGGCCCGCTCTACCGAACGGTCGAGCTTCAGAACGGCGCATATCTCGTCGAAGACCGTTATCTGGCGCTCGACGCACACGCCATCGCGATCCACGTCGGCGAACCGCTCGACGCGCTCCGGCGGACCTTCGACCAGACGCGTAGCGCGATCGTCTTCATCCTGTTCGGCGCCGTGATCGCGTTGATCGCGCTCTCGATATTGCTCGCCGCCCAGATCACCGGCCCGATCAATCAGCTCGCCAACGCCATGCGGTCGACCGGTACGGACTTCGCCCACGAACCGCACGCGCGCGTGCCGCGTCAAGACGAGATCGGGCAGCTCTCGGCCTCGTTCGACGATCTGCTCGACCGGCTCGGAGAAGCCTTCGCGCGCGAGCGGCAGTTCATCTCGGATGCCTCGCACGAACTCAAGACGCCGCTCACCTCGATCAATGCGAACGCCCAGATGCTGCTACGCTGGGGCGATAAGGACGAGCGGATCCGGCTTGAATCGCTCGAGACGATCGTACGCGAGAGCAGTTCGCTTGCGGGCATGGTCAACGGCATGCTAGTGCTCGCGAAAGCCGATCGCGGAGATGAGGTCCCGAAGGAGCCGGTCGGGCTTGCCGACCTCGTCGACGAAGCGGTCCGGGGAGCGATGCAGCGTGCCGCCGAGAGGGGCCTCGCACTCACGTTCGAGCGGACCGATCCGGGACGCGTGCTCGGCGAGGCGCACCTGTTGCGCCAACTCGCAAGCAACCTGATCGACAACGCGATCAAGTTCACCGACGCCGGCGAAGTGGTCGTAGCGGTCGAGCGCGACGGCGAGAACGTCCGCCTGCTGGTGCGCGACACCGGCCCGGGCATCCCGGAAGACGAACGCGTGCAGGTCTTCGATCGCTTTTACCGCGCCGATCGCGCGCGCTCGCGAACCGTGCCGGGCACCGGCCTCGGGCTCGCCATCGTGCGCTCGATCGCTCGCGTCCACGACGGGACCGTCGAGGCGCTAGCCGCGCCGGGCGGCGGATCGCTCTTCATCGCGATCTTTCCCGCGCTCACCGAATCCTCATGACCCCCGGCGCGCGCCGCGGGTACAATTGGGTGATGCGCCGCGCGGTTCTGCTCGCGATTCTGTTCGCCGCCGTCGCCGTACCGGCGTCGGCCGATCCGACCGTGCTCCAGACCGGCACCTCGCCGATCGTCAACATCTCCTTACGCGGTGGCTCGCTCACCGTCAAGACGTGGAATCGCAACGCCGTTCAGGTCGAAGCCGGCGCGGGCGTCACCGCCCGGCATTTCGACGCAAGCGCCGTCGTCGGCCGGATTCCGCGACAGATGCCGGCGTGGTCGCAATCGGTCAAGACGATGCGCGGCGATGCGACCTTGCCGGCCGAGGACTGGATCCTCCCGCAACTCGCACCGGTCTCACACGACGCCGTGATCGTGCGAGGCGACGGCGACGCGACCGTCACCATTCCGGCCGGCACCGCGTTCGTCTCGGCGCGCGCGGTCGGTCAAGGATCCATCTCGCTCGACGGCTATCGGAGCGGCGCGTTCTTCTTGAGCGCGCGGGCCGGCAGCATCGACCTTCGCGACGTTTCCGGCACCGGTTTCGTCCAGACCTTGCGCGGATCGATCGCCGCCACCGCCTCGTCGTTCGACCGGTTGCGCGCACGCAACGCGATCGGGCAGATCTTCTTCTCCGGCTGTGCCGCCCAACAGATCGAGGTCACCTCGGTCTTCGGGTCGGTGATCTACGACGACGGGACGTTCACCCCCGGCCTGGCGCGCTTCGAATCGCAGAACGGCGACGTCGCGCTCGGCGTCGCCGGCAACGCCCGGATCGGCGCGCATAGCACGAGCGGCATCGTCGCGACGGAGTTCGGCGGGCGGGCGGACGTACGCGGGAGCGGCGGCGACGCACGTGCGACCATCGGCACCGGCGGTCCGGCCGTCACCGCGAGCAGCGGCACCGGAACCATCCTGCTCTACGACGGCTCGCTACGCGATCACGCCCGCCTACTACGACGCGCGCCGCACATCCGCGCGGCCTTCGCCAAGCGGCCCAATGCCGCTAGAGCAAGAAAAGGCGTAAGACCGCCATATCGAGTTTGAACGTGTGCTGGGGCAGCACCGCTTCTTCTTTGTAGCCGCAACCTTCGAAGAACGCCTGTCCTTCGCCGCGGTGCGGCGCGAGCGTCGTCATCTTGTGGCAGTTGTAGTAGTTCGCAAGGTCTGCCGCGTCGGCCAGTAGCGCGCGCCCGATCCCTTCGCGCCGGCGTTCCGGCAGCACCACGATCCGCTCGACGTGTGCGAGCGAGGCCGCGATCCGCACCCGGACCGCGCCGACTATCGTCTCGCCGTCCATCGCGGCGACGTCGTGCGTCTGCTCGTGCCAGATCACCGAGAACGCGTAGAACGACTTGAGCGCTTCGCGCCCGGTCAGTTCGAAGAACGCGCCCGCTCCATCGGGAGCGAGTCGCGCGAGATCAAACGGCAAAAGCGCTCACCTCGGTGGTGGCGTCGAGCAGAAAGCCGTCGTGGGCGGCGATCGCGCGGATCCCCGAGGCGTCCTCGAACGCCTGGGCGAGCCGGACCGGATCTTCTTCGAGCATCTTGGTGCCGAAGTGCTGGAAGACCGCGACCTTCGGTCTGACCGTCTCGACGATCCGGCAGGCATCCGCCCAGACCAGATGATCGACGTCCATCGAATCGGCGTAGCGCAACACGTTCACGATCAGCGTATCCGGCTTGTGGCGCGCGTAGTCCTCGGCCAGCCCGTCGAAATAGCGTCCGCACGGAAGATACGATAGCGTCGAGCCTTCGTAGGTGAAGTGCAGACCGTAGGTCTCGACCGAGTGCACGTGCCGGACCGAGGTGTGGATATCGACGTCGCCGATCCGGTACGGACCGCTCGCCTCATCGACGACTTGCACGCGCTCCGGGAACTTCTGGGCGTACGGGAAGACCACGTACTCGCCTTCGAACGCGTCCTGCGGCGCAAGCAGCGTGCCGCGCGGGCGAAATCCGCCGGCCGTCATGGCTTCGATCAGCGCGTTGACGTCACCGGAGTGGTCCAGATGTTTGTGGGAAAGCGCGATCCCATCGAGTTCGCGCGGGTTGTAGGGCGGCACGTGCGAGAGCGCCCGGACGAGCGCGCCCGGGCCGGGATCGACGTGGATTTGGGTCTGGCCGAACCGCATCCACATCCCGCCCGACGCACGGACCTGACGGGCGACCACGAAGCGCGCTCCGCCCGTTCCGAGGAAGAGCACGCTGGTCATCCGGCTAGGCGCGGTAGAGATCGAAGAACGCGTCGAGATTCGAGCGGTACTGTTCGAGCGCGGTGCTCCACAGACCGAGCGCGGCGGTGCCGGGTTCGGTCAGCGTATAGACGCGCCGAGCCGGGCCTTGCTCCTTCGGATCCCACCAGGACGAGATGTAGCCTTCGCGCTCGAGCGAGCGCAGAGCCCGGTAGACGGTCCCCGGATCGGAGATGACGTCGAAGCGCTCCTTGAGCGCCTTCATGATCTCGTAGCCGTGCAGATCGCGCTCTCTGAGCATGACGAGCAACCAGGCCATGAGATAGTTCTTCGGGGTGCCCTTGGGGGGCAATCCGCTTTCTTTCAGCGGGACGACGTTCGAAAACGCCGTTGGTTCGGCAAACTGCTTCACGCGACACCTCGCACGAAGCTCATCGGGGCCTTACGCCCCTCCTCCACGATCTCCATGAAAACGGCTAATTCTCCGATTCTCTTGGGCCGAACGGACTAGCAGCAACTCAAGTCCGACTAAGGTCAGGTTCGCCTGCCCGGGTGGCCCACCTGCGGGAAAAGTCCCGCAGGGCCACCTTCTTGTCATGCCGAGCGTAGGCCGAAGGCCGGAGTCGAGGGAGCCGTCCTTGCGGTTAGGCAAGGACCGGGAGGGTTGAGAAGCTTCCGCTCAGGATCTTCTGCGAGGGTTTGCCGAGCCAGCGTTCCAGGACGGTCGCGTAGACGCTCCGGAAATCGGTCCCGAACTTCACGTTGCCGTTGGAAGTGTTGCTGAGGTCGGGCGCCGCGCCGTACATGCCGCCCTTGACGTTGCCGCCGATCAGGAAGAGCGGACTGGCCTCGCCGTGGTCGGTGCCGCGGCTGCCGTTCTCTGCGATCCGGCGCCCGAACTCCGAGAACGTCATGGTCAGCACTTCGTTCTCGTTGCCGTGGGCGGCCAGGTCCGCGTAGAAGGCCGCGATCGCATCCGAGAACTCGCCGAGCAGGCGGTTCTGGGTCTGGACCTGCGAGACGTGCGTATCGAACGACCCGTGCTGGACGTAGATCACCTTCGTGCCGAGCTTGCTCCCGACGATCTGGGCCGCGAGCGAAAGACTCCGACCGAGAGCCGTAGCCGGGTAGCTGCCGGCCGGCTTGTAACCCGCGATCAGCTTGGGCAGTTCTTGCGAACCGCGCTGGGAATGGTCTTCGATCTCCATCACGTGCGAGAGATACGGCGATTGGAACGGCAGCCGCGCGTCGCGCACCATCTGAGTGTAGGCGGTGCGCGAGGCGGCGTTGCGATCGGAGACCAAACCGTAGCCGCGCTCGCTCGGAATGGCGGGCACGTCGGTCTTGGACGCGATCATCACTTCGGGTAGCACTTGCGAGAGCGCCACGCCGTTGAAGAGATTGCTCTCCGGGAGGCCGGCGTCGTCCATGTAGCGGCCGAGCCAGCCGGTGTGCAGATACTTGTCCGGCGCGGCCGTCTGCCATATCTCGGTCGAGCGGAAGTGCGAGTGGTCCGGATCCGGATAGCCGACGCCTTGCACGACCGCGACCGAGCCCTTGTCGTAGAGCGCCTTGAAGGCGCGCATGTTGGGATTCAAACCGAGCTGCGCGTCGATCGCGAGGACCTCGTTCTGCGCGATCGCGAGCGACGGACGGACGCGGTAGTAGTCCGGGTTGCCGTGCGGGACGACGCAATTGAGGCCGTCGTTGCCGCCCTGCAGATTGATCAGCACGAGCGTGCGATTGGCGCCGCCGGGCAGACCCGGCAAGGTCGTGTCGGCGAGCGCGCGCGCGAACAGGTGGTCGGCGTTGGCGACGACCGTCAAGCCGCTCAGAGCACCGAGTAAGAACGATGTACGTTTCATGGTCATCCCCTACGCTAACTGGAAGGCGGGCATCGCCATCGTGAGATAAGCCGCGCCGCGGACGCGCTCGTCGCGATTCTCACCCGAGAGCATCCCCATCGCGGACTCGCCCGTGCCGTTGAGATAGTCGGCGAGTTGCGCCGACGCGAGCGGCGACGCATCGCCCTGCAAGATCGAGGCGATCAACGCCTGTGCGGCCGACTGTGCCTTGAGCGGCACCGAGGGCAGCCAGGACGATTGCCCGATCACCTGCGAGGTCACCAGACCCGCGACGAAGTTCTGGCGCGAGATCACCATCTGACTGGTCACCCAGTTCTGACCGCCCGGCCAGCCCGCGACGTTGGGCGGGTAGAAGAGCACTTGCCCCATCGCCGCCATCGCGCGTTGCGCCGAGTCGTCGACCTTCGCAAGCCCGAGCGCTTTGTGAGCGCCGATCACGAACTCCGCCGGGCTCTTCACCAACGCGCGGTACGCGCGATCGCTGAAGAACACGTTGCTGCGGAGCACCGTCGAGAGCACCGGGGCGAGGTTGTAGTCGTTCTTGCGGATCAAGGCGGCGACCGCATCGACCAGCTGCGGCTCCGGATCGTTGTAGACGAAATAGTTGATCAGGCTGGTCGCGAAGAACGTCGCGCACTCCGGCCTATCGAAGATGACGTTGACGATGTCGTCGCCGTTGAAGTTGCCGGTCTTGCCGAGAAACGTCTTGGAACCGCCATCGTGGCGACTGCCGACGAACGACGCTTCTCCGCTGCGCCGGTAGACCGTCCAGCCCGACCAGGCGCGGGCGGCTTCGCGTACGTCGCTCTCGCTGTAATGGTCGACGCCGAGGGTGAAGAGCTCCATCAGCTCGCGCGCATAGTTCTCGTTCGGATGCGCGGCGACGTTCAGCGCGTTGTCCAAGTAGAGCAGCATCGCCGGGTCCTTGGAGACCGAACGGGTGAGGTCTCGCAGATTGCCGAGCGCGTTCTGGCGATAGAGCTGGTTCTGCGCGAGCACCATCGGCGGCGTCACGCCCTTCTGGATGGCCGCGCTCGTGAAGTGCCCGTGGAAGTAGAGCGCCATCTTCTCTTGGAGCGGCGCGCGCGAGTTGAGCATACGGTCGAGCCACCAGGCCTGCATCGAGAGGATCGACTGGCGTTCTTGCTTGCGTACGTCCTTTCCGATCGCGCGCTTCTGGTCTGCGCCTACGTCGGCCGGGCGACGCCCGCCGTAGGTCTCGCGCACGTATGCGATCGGATCGAAGAGGTCGGGCGGCGGCGGCGCGGCATCGGACGGGAAATGGACCAACGATGAGACCGCATCGCTCGCCGACATCGCGGTCAGCGCCCGGATGTCGTCGGGAGAGCCGCCGAAACCGGCGCGTCGCAACAGGTGCGCGGCCCATCGGTCGTTCCAGGGTCCGCCGTACGGACGTAGCGCATCGGCCGCATCGAGCGAACCGGTAGGCCGGTGGATCCCGGCTACATCGACGTTTGCCATAGACGGAGTGTACCGCACAAGCCACGCCCACCCACGCTTCGAGCCGAAGGTCTAACCGGGGCCTAACCGAACCGCGCTCGGGATGGCTCTGCTCGAATCACGCACGGACACGCACTCCGAAGCGTTCGCCGCCAACGCGCTCCGGATGCGCGCTCTGACCGACGACCTGCGCGCGCGGCTCGAGGCGGTTCGCGCCGGCGGCGGCGCCGATGCGACCGCCAAGCACCGCAAGCGTGGCAAGTTGCCCGCTCGCGAACGTATCGAGCGCCTGGTCGATCCCGGTACCGCATTCCTGGAGTTCTCGGCACTTGCGGCCGGCGGTATGTACGAGGATGCATCGCCCGCGGCCGGTGTCGTCACCGGGATCGGCATCGTCGAAGGGTTGCAGTGCGTGATCGTCGCCAACGATGCGACCGTCAAGGGTGGCACGTACTACCCGATGACCGTCAAGAAGCACCTGCGCGCGCAAGAGATCGCCGAGCAGAACCACTTGCCGTGCATCTATCTGGTCGACTCCGGCGGCGCGTTCTTGCCGCTCCAAGCCGACGTCTTTCCGGATCGCGAGCACTTCGGCCGGATCTTCTACAACCAGGCGCGCATGTCGGGCAAACGGATCCCGCAGATCGCGGCCGTGATGGGTTCGTGCACGGCGGGCGGCGCGTACGTCCCTGCGATGAGCGACGAAACCGTCATCGTCAAAGGCAACGGCACGATCTTCCTGGGCGGACCGCCGCTGGTGAAGGCCGCGACCGGCGAAGTGGTGACCGCCGAAGAGCTGGGCGGCGCCGACGTACACACGCGTATCTCGGGCGTCGCCGATCATCTGGCCGAGAACGACGAACACGCGCTCGGCATCGTCCGTGAGATCGTACGCAACCTGCATCGCGAGCTGCCGCGGCAGTGGGATCGCGCCGAGCCGGTCGCGCCGCGTTTCGCCGCCGACGAGATCTACGGCATCATCCCGAGCGACGCACGGATCGGCTACGACGTACGCGAGGTGATCGCACGTCTGGTCGACGGCTCGGAGTTCCACGAGTTCAAGGCCCGCTACGGTGCGACGCTGGTCTGCGGCTTCGCGGCGATCGAGGGCCATCCGGTCGGCATCATCGCCAACAACGGCATCCTGTTCAGCGAGTCGGCGCTCAAAGGTACGCACTTCATCGAGCTCTGCACGCAGCGCGGCACGCCCCTCGTGTTCTTGCAGAACATCACCGGTTTCATGGTCGGTAAAGAATACGAGAACGGCGGCATCGCCAAGGACGGAGCGAAGCTCGTGATGGCGGTCGCGTGCGCCGAGGTCCCCAAATTCACGGTCGTGATCGGCGGGAGCTTCGGCGCCGGCAACTACGGCATGTGTGGGCGCGCCTTCTCCCCGCGCCAGCTCTGGATGTGGCCGAACGCGCGCATCAGCGTGATGGGCGGTCCGCAAGCCGCAAGCGTTCTCTCGACCGTCAAGGGCGAGATGAGCGCCGACGATAAGGCCGCGTTCGAAGCGCCGATCCTCGAGAAATACGATCGTGAAGGCAGTCCGTACTTCTCGACCGCGCGCATGTGGGACGACGGCGTGATCGATCCGGTCGACACCCGTGCGGTCCTCGCGATCGGCCTCGAAGCCGCCGCGAACGCACCCCAACCGCCCACCTCGTTCGGCATCTTCCGGATGTGATCGCACTGCTGTTCGCGTTGACGATGGCTACGGCGCATGCCGGGACGGTGGCCGGGCCGTCGCGTGGCGCGCAAGTGATCTGGATCTCCGACGGTCAACCGCCGAAGCCCGCGGAGGCCGAGATCCACAACCAGAACAAGACGTTCGTTCCGCCGCTGCTGATCGTGCCGGTCGGCTCCGACGTGCGCTTCCCGAACGACGATCCGTTCTACCACAGCATCTACTCGATCTCGCCGGCCGGACCATTCGATATCGGATTCTACGGCACGGGTCCGGGAAAAGTCGTCACCTTTTCGCATGCCGGCATCGTGGAAGTACACTGCCACATCCACGTGACGATGGACGGCACGATCGTGATCGTCGACGGTCCGTCGATCCAACCTGACGGCGATCGGTTCAGCCTGCCGAACATCCCGGCCGGCACCTGGACCCTGCACTACTGGTCGCGCGCCGCCGGCGAAACCACCACGCGCGTTACGGTTCGCTAGTACGCGAGGCGTTCGCGACCGTTCTAGTCGCGCGGATCCTCGGTCCAAGCGGTCTTCTGCCCGAACGAGCGCGCCAGCGTCTCCGGATCGAGGATCGGTGCAGGTGGGATCGCCTGGCCGCGATCCATCACGCGCGTGAACGCCGCGACGCACGATGCGTCGAGCTGAGTTCCGGCGCAGCGGAGCAGCTCTTCGCGCGCGAACTCGACCGTGAGCGCGCGCCGGTAAGGCCGGTCGGTGGTCATCGCGTCGTACGAATCGGCGACCGCGATCACCCGGGCGCCGAACGGGATCGCGTCGCCGCGCAGCTTGCGCGGATAGCCGCGTCCGTCGACGCGCTCGTGGTGATGGAGGACGCACGGATAGATCGCCTGCATCGCCTCGATCGGCTCGAGGATCTCGCCCGCGATGCTCGGGTGAAAGGCGATGATCGCGCGTTCCCGATCGTCCAACTTGCCGGGCTTGAGCAGGACCGCGTCCGGAATCCCGACCTTGCCCAGATCGTGAAGCAAGGCCGCCTGTTCGATCGTCGTCACCTCGCGCGCAGAGAGGCCGAGTTCGCGCGCGAGGGCTGCGGAGTAGGTAGCCACCCGTCGCGAGTGGCCGGCCGTGTAGGGGTCGCGTTTGTCGACGATGGTCGCGATGCCGGTCATCGTCTCGAGCATGGTCGTGTCGGCGATCCGTTGACGCCGGTTGAGTTCGCGTTGGGCGAAGATCGCAAGCGTGATCAGCGAGAGCGCGAGAAGCGCGATCGCGCCGACCGTGACGACGATCACGAAGCCCGTTTCGGAGGCGTCTTGCGCTTGCAACTGCTGGGTCGAGAAGTCGAGCCGCAGAACGGCCTGGTAGCCCGTACCGTCGGGACGCGCGAGCGGCGTGAAGACGCTGAAGAGCGTGTCGCCGTTGGCCGCGAACGGCGGGCCACGCCAAAATCCCTGATTCACGATCGCCTGTTGCACGCCGAGCGCGGCGGAGGACGCTCCCACCGGATAGATCGCCCTGCCGTCCGGCCAATAGACGGAGACCTTGCGGACGTACTCCTGGAAGCTGGAGACGTTCGCGGCGGCACGCCCGATCCCGGGAAGGGCCGCTCGCGCGTCGCGGCGCTTCACGTCGAGATCGCCGAGCGGTGCGGTGAGTGCGGCACTCGCCTGACCGACAGCTTGCGCGATCACGTCGCTCTCGATCGCCGCGAAATGCCGCTGCGAGAAAAGAAATGCGAGTGCGACCGCTAC
>JBEPVY010000058.1:0-13083 GCA_041690835.1 Vulcanimicrobiota bacterium
ACGGCGCGTTCGCGCCCGACTTCGAGGACGAGGTCGTCAAGGGCGCGTGCGTCGCGCGCAACGGCGAAGCCAAGGGAGCTGCATGAACGACATCAACGTCTTCCTCGGATTGCTGACCGTGCTGGTGTTGGCGATCTTCGTCGGCTTCGAGGTGATCTCGAAAGTCCCGACGACCCTCCACACGCCGCTGATGTCGGCGACCAACGCGATCCACGGCATCGTGCTGATCGGCGCGATGGTCGCGACCGCAAGCCTGATCAACGCGCACCTGCTCTCGCCCTGGCTGACGGTCGCGGCCACCGCCGCCGTGACGCTCGGCGCGATCAATGTCTTCGGCGGCTTCGCGGTGACCGAGCGGATGCTCCAGATGTTCCGCCGGAAGGACTCGAAATGACGGCGACCGCCATCGGAGCGATCGGCGATCTGTTCTCGATCGCGCTCTTCATCCTCGGGCTTCATTACCTGAACGCGCCGGCGACCGCGCGACTCGGCAATCGTCTGGCGATGGTCGGCATGGCCCTCGCGCTCGCGTTCGCCGCGTGGCAGACGCTCGGGAGCGCCGGGCTTCCGATCGCGATCGGCGTGATCGTTGGCGGAGCGATCGGCGTGATCGCGGCGCTCCGCGTCAAGATGACCGCGATGCCGCAGATGGTCGCGCTCTACAACGGGGCCGGCGGCGGCGCGGCCGCGCTCATCTCGCTCGTCGAGTTCTACGTGCTCAGCAACGGCGGACACGGGCTCTATCCGGTGATCGGCGTCTCACTCGTGCTCTCGGCGATCATCGGCGCGATCTCGTTCTCCGGTTCGATCATCGCGTTCTTGAAACTGCAAGAGCTGATGACCGGCCGACCGATCACGTATCCCGGCCAACAGATCGTGAACGGCCTGATCGCGCTCGCCGTCATCGGCTTGGCCGTCTGGTTCGTCGCGACCGCAGGCTTGGCCGCGCCATGGGCGATCCTCGCATTGCTCGGCGTCGCGCTCGTGCTCGGCGTGCTCTTCGTGCTCCCGATCGGCGGCGCGGATATGCCGGTCGTCATCTCGCTGCTCAACTCGTTCACCGGCCTGGCCGTCGCGATCACCGGCTTCGAACTCGGCTCGACGCTGCTGATCATCTGCGGCGCGCTGGTCGGCGCCAGCGGCACGTTGCTCACCGTCCTGATGGGCAAAGCCATGAACCGCTCGATCACCAACGTGCTCTTCGGCGCGTTCGGCGCGGCCGGCGGCACCGAGGTCGCAAGCGCGAGCGGTGGGCCGCAGAACGTGCGCAGCGCTTCGGCCGACGATGTCGCCGTGATGCTCGCCTACGCGCAGAAGGTGATGGTCGTGCCCGGCTACGGGATGGCGGTCGCGCAGGCGCAGCACAGCGTCAAAGCCCTCGCCGATCAGTTGGAGAAGCGCGGCGTGAAGGTCAGTTACGCGATCCATCCGGTCGCCGGCCGCATGCCCGGCCACATGAACGTGTTGCTCGCCGAAGCGAACGTACCGTATCCGGCCCTGCTAGATATGGAAGATGCCAATCCCGAGTTCCCGACGACCGACGTCGCGCTCGTGATCGGCGCGAACGACGTGACCAACCCGGCCGCGCGCAGCGTCACCTCGTCGCCGATCTACGGCATGCCGATCCTCGACGTCGACAAGGCCAGCAACGTGATCGTGCTCAAGCGTTCGATGCGTTCGGGCTTTGCCGGCATCGAGAACCCGCTCTACGAGCTGGAGAACACCTCGATGCTCTTCGGCGACGCCAAAGCGAGCGTCGACGAACTGACGGCCGCGGTGAAAGCGCTGTAGTGAAGCGCCGGAACGTCGCGAGCGGCTCTCCCTGGGAAGACCAGGTCGGCTACTCGCGCGCCGTGCGGATCGGCAAGTACGTCGCGGTTGCGGGTACGACCGCGTCCGGTGCGACGGCCTACGAGCAGGCCAAGAACGCGCTCGTGAAGATCGGCGCCGCACTCCAGGAAGCGGGCGCTTCGTTCGAGGACGTCATCCGCACGCGCATGTTCGTGACCGACGTCACCCAGTGGGAGGCGGTCGGGCGCGCGCACTCCGAGGTCTTCGCCAAGATCAAGCCGGCCGCGACGATGGTCGAGGTCTCGCAGTTGATCGGAAAAGATCTGCTGGTCGAGATCGAAGTCGATGCGATCGCGAGCAAGCGCTCGTAGTGCGGAACGGGCTCTCGCGCGTCGATCTGCGCGTCTGCGATCGGGAGAAAGCGAAAGCCTTCTACACCCTGCTGCTCGGCGCGCTCGGACACGGCGGCACAGCCGAGAGCGAGGAGTGGCCCTCGTTCTGGCAGCAGCACAGCGGCGCCGGTGATTGGTTTGCCTTCGCCGAGGATACGAACATGGAACCGGGCACGGCGCGCGTCGCGCTCCGCGCGGACAGCCGCGAGGACGTCGACCGGGCCGCCGCGCTGTTGCACCAGATCGGTGCCAAGAATATCCAGGGGCCGGAAGAGGCCTGCACACCCAGGTACTATGCCGTCTTCTTCACCGACCCGGACGGCAACAAACTCGAAGTCTGCCACGTCACACGCGGCTGATCGGAAACGTAAGGAATGTTCGTGAATCTCTCAGCCGTCGTTCTGGCGCTCGCCACCGCGACCAACGCACTCGCCGGATCGGATTTCAAAGTCGCGCTCCCGCCCGACACGTCCGTGCGCAGCCAGACCATCAACTTCCAGACGGCGGGCTACGTCGTCCTCGACAAAGCGGCGGGTAAGGATCTGGTCGGCATCGTCGACGGCGGCGGTGCGGGCTATAACCTGACCGGCTTCAAGATCATCTGCCTGAACGGCTACCGCGCCTGGACGCAGGGCGATGCCACCACCGGGGCCGTCGTCGCCGGAGAACCGGGCGCCCGCGTCTCGATCACCTGGGGCGACCTCTCACCATCGCTCGGCCGCAAAGCCCTCGCCATCGGCATGTCCCTCCACATGTCCCACGGCGTCGCGTGCACGAGCAAGACGTAGTCACTATCTCGCTTCCGTAGAACTACGGACGTCTCGCTCGCGACCCGTCTATACAATCGACTCATGATGAGAATAGCGATATTTCTAGCCGCGGCTCTCGTCGCGACGATCGGGGTTGCGCGAGCCGACGAGGGGTATGTCCGATTCTGTACCCAGCACATGGGAAGGCTTGGAGCGCTGAAATCGGACGACGACGATCGACGCACGCTTCGGGAAACCGCAACGAAGCTCGCCGGTGACGGCGCGCTCTCCGCGCGCGCGGCCGTGCTCCTTCATCTCGAGCATTTGCCTGCCGTCGTGGCGCGCAATGTCCAGAACAACCCCCGTGCATCGGAACTCGTTCTGTTCAGCGATCTCGACGCTTTGTCTCCGCACTGGTGGAAGGCCACATTGCGCGCCGATTCGTCGATCGCGTCCATCGCGGTCGCGTCGCCACAAGACGTACGGTACCCAATCGGATTCCCCCGTAGCATGGCCGCCTACATCATCTTCAACGACCTCATGGGAGGCGACGCGGTCTTTCCGCGCCGCGGGTGCGCCGCGCTCTTCGACCTCTGGTTCGGACTCGATCCGACCGTCAATCAGAGCCTCAAAGCCGCTGTCGCGGTAGGGCCGGCCCAAGATCCGATCCTTGCGGCACGCGTGCAAGACGCGTGGAACGCCTTCGTCCCCAATCCGAAGACGCCCGGCTACGCAATCATGCGAGATACCATGGCGGCGATCGGGAAGAATCCGCCCGTCACCCTGGTCTACCGCGAGGTCGGACTTCCGGGCGACGGCCTTGGGGAGTTCGACGTGGTCCGGATCGGCGCGGAACACCACACCTACGCGATCATCAACAACGGTAGCATCAAGTTCGACGGAGACCCGCTCTGCATCGTCGGTGACAACCGGTGTGGCGAGTATTACGTCTGGCCCTAGCGCTCGTAGCGCTCTTGCGCCTCTCTCGAGAGCCACGCCAGAGCTAACAAGACGATCGGGAGCGCGATATCGCCCCACCAGAGGATCAGGCCGGCGTTGCCGGGGGTGAAGTTATGCGCGCTCAGCATCTGGCTGATGTGTTGCGCGGCGGCGGCGAACGAGAAGGTCGCGAAGATCAGCGTGGCGGCCAGGCGCATCTCGAAGCCGCGCCAGAGCGAGAGCAAGGCGACGATGCCCAACCCGATCTCGGCCCAGCCGAGTTCGTATTCGAACGGGCTCGGCGCCCAACCGATGGTCGGCGCGACGATGGTGCCGAAGTAGGCATGCATAATGCCGATGTAGACGAAGCCGATGCCGAGCGTGTAGAACAGCACTTCGCCCCACAGGACATACGACGCGGTCACGACTCGACGCGCGAAGCGTGCCCGGCGCAGTTTGACGGCGGTGACGATCACCGCGACCAGGAATAGCCATACCGGCGTGTTGGCGAAGATCCACGAGATGACCGCCGCGATGCCCATCGTTCCGGTACTCCCTTACTTCAGCGCCCAAGCCGACGCGTTCCACGTCGGCAGGAAGGCGTTCGGTGCGAAGCCGCTTACGCGCGTGCGATACGCGTAGATATAGTATGCGTTAAAGAGGTAGAGCACGGGCACCTCGTCGGCCACGATCCGGCCGATCTTTCCGTAGAGCGTCTTACGCTCGGCCTGGGTGGTCGCGGCCAGGGCCTGCTTCTCGAACGCGTCGACGCGCGGGTCGCACCATCGCATGTAGTTCGAGGCGCCCCGGCAGCCGAGGATCGAGGAGTCGTCGGGATCGGCGCCCATCGTGAAGGGGACGTAGGCCAGGTCGAACTTCCCGGCGGCGAGCGTCCCGGTCTTCGGGAGGAAGAGCTGGGCGTTACTGATCGACTTCAGGGTCACGTCGAAGCCGCGGCTTTGGAGTTCGGCCTGTGCGAAGGTCGCGACGCGAACGCCGGTGGTCGTCTCCGGGAACTGCACGTAGAGCAGCGTCAGCCGCTTGCCGTTCTTCATGCGGACTCCATCCGCACCGCGCTTCCAGCCGGCCGCATCGAGCAACGCATCGGCGCCCTTCGGATCGAACCCAGGCTGTTTGACGGTCGGATCGTACGCCCACGAGAACTGCGGCTGGATCATGTCCGTCACCGGATAGGCGCCGCGCGTGATCTTCTGCGAGATGGTCGGACGGTCGATCGTCATCGCGATCGCGCGCCGCACGTCGCGGTCGTCGAACGGCGGATGCGCGGTGTTGATCACGAGCCCGGCCACCACCGAGGTCGGCGTGTGCGCATAAGCGATCTGCTTGTCGCCTTCGAGATTCGTCTGCTGGACCGGGGCGATCAGGTTCCAGTCGATCGAACCGGATTGCAGCATCACCAGATTCGTCTGCGGGTCGGGAACGAAACGGATATCCAAAGTAGCGATCTTCGGCATGCCGCGCCAATAGGTCGGATTCGCCTTATACCGCAGCCCGTCGCCGCGATGCCACCACACGAACGAGTACGGTCCGTCACCGACGGTGGGCGCCGCGTTGAAGGCGGCCTGCGCGAGCGGCTCCTGTTTGCGCAACACATGCGCCGGCAAGACGAACTGCGGCGCGAAGCCGTACGAGAAGTACGTCATCACCGCGGGCGCCCAGGCGCGACGCAGATGGAAGACGACCGTATGCGCATCGCGTGCCTTCGCGTCGTCGATCAGATCGTAGCCCTCGAGCGAGCGGACCGGGTTCTTCGGATCCAGGATCGCGTGCAGCGTGTAGAGCACGTCGTCCGCGCTCACCGGCACGCCGTCGCTCCACTTCACGTTCGGGCGCAGGCGATAGACGATCGTCCGGCCGTCCGCCGAGACCCCGCCGTTGGCGCGGGTCGGGATGACCGCGAGCAGACCCGGGACCGGCCGCCCCTTGCCGTCCAGATCGACGAACGGCTCGAAGGCCAGGCGGGCGAGCTGCTGCTCGACCGAGGCGGCGTCCTGGTGGAGGAAGAGCGGATTGAGGTTGGCGGGATCAGCGGCCAGATCGAAGCGCATGGTGTGCGGGTCGGGCGCCGGTCCGCCGGATCCGGCGCAGCCTGCCAGGACCAGGGTGGCCGCCAGCACGAGGGCGGAACGGGTGATCGCTGCGATCCTCACTCCGTCCCTGTACGGCCCGAGTCCGCCCAGGTCCGTCATCCCCCTAGCCATCTCCGAACAAAAGGGGTACAATATCCCCTGTCCAACGAACGATTTCCGGGGTGAGGTAGGTATTTCCGAATGATTAGTCGCTCAGAACAGACCGAACTGGACGAGCTGGACCTCCGCCTGCTCGACGCCCTGCAACGCAATGCGCGCTCGACCTTCGCGGAGCTCGGCATTCTGGTCGGCCTCAAACCGCCCGCCGTCCACGACCGCGTCAAGCGTCTCGAGACGCGCGGCTTCGTGCGAGGCTATGCCGCTCAACTCGACGCGAAACGGCTCGGCTACGAACTCGTCGCCTTCATCAGTTGTTATACGACGCCCGACTGCGCATACGAACCGTTCATGAGCGCGCTCGGCGGAATGCCCGAGATCGTCGAGATCCATAGCGTCGCCGGCGAAGAGGCCTACATCTGCAAAGCGATGACGCGCTCGACCCAACACCTCGACGATCTGCTCACGCGCCTGAAGATCGTTCCCGGCATGGCCCGTACCAAGACCACCATCGTCCTCTCCTCGCCGTTCGAACGCGGCGGCATTCCGGTGGCGCTGTGAGCGTGACCTTCGAACGCCCGCACGCGCTCGGCACCCACCGCGTGATCGAACCTGCCGGCGCGATGCCGCAGAGCGCCTGGAAGATCGACTGTACTCCGGTCGCCTGCGAGAACGAGATCCTCTGCGAGGTCGAGACCCTCAACATCGACTCGGCATCGTTCAAACAGATCGCCGACGCCGAGGGCGGCGACGCGCAGAAGATCGCCGCTCACATCGAGCGCATCGTGCGCGAACGCGGCAAGCAGCACAACCCGGTCACCGGATCCGGCGGCATGTTCATCGGTCGCGTGCTCGACGTCGGCCGAGCATTGGTCGGCGTCGACGTCGTTCCGGGCGATCGGATCGCCTCGCTCGTCTCGCTGACGCTCACGCCATTGCATCTCGAATCGATCGAGCGCGTCGACGTCGCGACCGGCCGCATCTGGGTCAAGGCCAAAGCGATCCTGTTCGAGAGTGGACTCTGGGCGAAACTCCCGGCCGACATCGACGAGAACGTCGCGCTCGCCGTCCTCGACGTCGCCGGCGCACCCGCGCAGGTCAAACGCATGGTCAAGTCCGGCCAGACGGTCGTGGTGATCGGCGCCGACGGCAAGAGCGGCCTGCTCTCGTGCGCGCAGGCCAAGGCCCGCGTCGGACCGAGCGGCCGCGTGATCGGCGTCGCACCGAACCTCGAAACGCCGTCGGCAAAACTGCTCCGCGACGCCGGCTTGGTCGACGCGCTGATCTGTGCCGACGCGCGCGATGCGCTCGGCATGAGCGCCGCCGTCGCCGCGCAGGCGCCGGAGCTGGCCGACGTCGTCATCAACTGCGTCAACGTGCCGGGCACCGAGCTCGCCTCGATCCTGTGCGCGAAGGACGACGGCATCGTCTACTTTTTTTCGATGTCCACCTCGTTTACGGCCGCCGCGCTCGGCGCCGAGGGCGTCGGTAAGGACGTCACCATGATCGTCGGCAACGGCTACTGCAAGGGCCACGCCGACACCGCGCTCCAGACGTTGCGCGAGAACCCCGCGATCCACGCTTACTTCAACGCGAAATATCAGGGAGCCTAACCATGTCCGACATCGCGCACAAGAAACCGGCCGTCGGCGACGACGTGCTGGCGTACCGGAACCTCAAGGAAGGCGAGTTCTGGCGCCACGTCCCGGCCTATAAGGACGTCGACGAGGCGACCTTCATGGATCATCTCTGGCAGCAGAAGAACTCCGTCAAGACGCCGGAAGAGCTGCTCGAGACGATCAAGGGCGTCTGCTCGCCGGAGTTCTTCGCCGACGTCGCCGAGGGTTTCGCAAAGGCGCCGATGGCCGTGCGCGTGTCGCCATATGCGATCTCGCTGATCGACTGGAACGATCCGATCAACGATCCGATCCGTCGCCAGTTCGTGCCGGTCGCCTCGTCGCTACTGCCGGACCATCCGCGCCTGACGCTGGACTCGCTGCACGAACAAGACGACAGCCCGGTGCCGGGACTCGTCCACCGCTACGTCGACAAGGCGCTCTTCCTCCCGCTCAATGTCTGCCCGGTCTACTGCCGCTTCTGCACGCGCTCGTATGCGATCGGTCCGGATACCGAGAACGTCGATAAGGTCTCGCTCGCCAAGACGCCGGCCCAGTGGCAAGAAGCGTTCCAGTACATCTCCGAGCGCCCCGAACTCGAGGACATCGTCATCTCGGGCGGCGACACGTATCAACTGCCGCCCAAGAACATCGAACTGATCGGCAACGCGTTGCTCGACATCCCGCACGTGCGTCGGATGCGTTTCGCGACCAAAGGCCCGGCCATCATGCCGATGAAGATCATCACCGATACCAAGTGGCTCGACGCGATCACGCAGGTCGTCGACCGCGGCCGCAAGCTCGGCAAGGACGTCGTCCTCCACACCCACTTCAACGCACCCGAGGAGATCACGGGCATCACCCAGCGCGCCATGCGGATGCTCTTCGAGCGCGGCATCTTCGTGCGCAACCAGTCGGTGCTCATCCGCGGCGTCAACGATACGCCCGAGCGGATGCAGTTACTGGTCAAGCGCCTGGGCATGATGAACGTGCACGCCTATTACGTCTACATGCACGACATGGTCAAGGGCGTCGAGGAACTGCGCACCACCATCCAGACCGCGACCGATATCGAGAAGTTCGTGCGCGGAAGCACGGCCGGCTTCAACACGCCGACGTTCGTATGCGACGCGCCCGGCGGTGGCGGCAAGCGCGACGTGCACTCGTTCGAGTACTACGATCGCACCAACGGCATCGCGGTCTACGCCGCGCCAAGCGTCAAACCCGGCAAGGCATTCCTGTACTTCGATCCGATCGACAAGCTGGCGGCCGACGCCCAAGCACGTTGGGCCGTCCGCGAGATCCAAGACCAGATGATCCACGAAGCCCTGCGCAACGCCGGCATCGGCGATCAAGCGCTGGTCACGGCGTAAGGGTCAGCCGCCGGCCTTCTTGGCTTTGCGGTTCTGCTTCTCGAACCAGGCGACGATCGTATCGCGGTGGTCGCCCTGGATCTCGACGACGCCATGCTTGGCCGTGCCACCCGAGCCGCATAGGCGCTTGAGCTGCTTCGCGATCTCCGCGATCTCGTTCTCCGCGAGGCCGGTCACGACGCTCGAGACGCCGCCGCGCCGGGGCGCGCGGGCGACCCGCACGATGCCATCGTCGGGTGACGCGTTCGTCTGCTTCTGCGGCGGACGGTCGCGCTTCGGCTCGGCGAGCATGCCGGCGTCGCTCGAGTAGACCAGGCGTCGATTATCGTCGGGCATCGGTGTCGCTCTTGTTCCTATCGTCTATACTGCCGGATATGGACCTACCGCACTACTTCAGCCGCGACCTGCGCCGCAGCGAGCGCTCCTGGGACGACTTCGGTGCGATCCGCGCGTTCCTGGACGACCGAGTCGTCTGCCGCGTCGCGCTCAACGGCGACCCGTTTCCGTACGTCGTGCCGACCAGTTTCCGCTTCGTGCTCGACGCCGAGCACGGCGATGCGTTCTTGTTGCACACCAGCCGGTTCGGGCACTTCGCGCGCGCGGTCGAACGCGATCCGCATATCTGCGTCGTCGTCGACGAGGCGACCTCGTTCCTGAAAGCGCCCGAGGCCGAAAACACCAGCTTCGAGTTCGAAAGCGTCATCGCGCGGTGCGTGGTCGAGATCGAACGCGACGGTGCGGCGATCGAGCGGCAGCAGTACGAGCTGCTGGAGAAGTACCGCCCGGAGGGCGGCTTCGAGCCGATCACGCCGGGCGTCGCGGACTATATCATCGGTATGCGCGCCCGGGTCGTCGAGATGACCGGCAAGCGCCGGATCGTGGCAGAGGCAAAACGCCCCGAGCCAGCGTATCGCGCCTACATGTTTCCACCTTCCGAACGCCTCTCGAGCCTGATCCCGCGATGAAGCGCATCGCCGTCTTTTGTGGTGCACGCGGCGGCCGCAACGACGCCTATCTGCCGCTCGCGGCCCAAGTCGGAACGACGCTCGCCGAGCGCGGCATCGGTATCGTGTTCGGTGGCGGCCAAGTCGGGATGATGGGCGTGCTTGCTAATGCGGCTCTGGCCGCACGTGGCGAGGTGATCGGCGTGATCCCCGCTTCGCTCGCGACCGCCGAGATAGCGCACCGCGGCGTCACGCAGCTCCACGTCGTGCAGACGATGCACGAACGCAAATCTTTGATGGCCGACCTGAGCGACGGGTTCATCGCGCTGCCCGGCGGCTTCGGTACGATGGACGAGTTCTTCGAGATCGTGACCTGGCGCCAACTCGAGATCCATGACAAGCCGATCGGCCTGCTCAACCACGAAGGCTACTACGACCGGCTGATCGCGCTCTTCGACGCGATGCTCGATGACGGCATGGTCCTCGCGCGCACCCGCTCGCTGATCGCGACCGCCCCGACCATCGACACCCTGCTAGCGAGCATGCAGTAGTGACGGGCCTCGATCCGTCTCGAAATGTGGTGTCGATTCCCTACGCGTATCTCGACAAGGACTTCGACGGTCACGATTCATGAGAGACGTCGGGTATCTCTTGGACAGTGCGATTTTGATCAGCTTGGGCGTCTTGATATTTTGGCAGGTCAAACCGATGGTCGACTTTATGTTAAAACTACCGGACCCGCTTCACCGCATTTATTTTTGGTATTTCGAACGGAGCGGAGATATATATCCGCCGGAAGTCTACGGGTGGTATCGCGCGGGGAGCGTGCTTTTAATGCTCGCCGGGATCGTAACCGGGACAATTTTCGTGCTTGAAAATCTCTCTAGGATAGCGCCGTGAAGATCGTCCTCGCGAGCATGCAGCGATGACTGGCGTCCGCGCCGCAACGCCTTCCGACGTCCCCGGCATGGTGGCGATCATGGCGCATACGCCGTGGGAGAAGTCCGCGTTCCTCCGCGCGGCGACGCTCAACAACGAGGTCGCGGTGATCGACGAAGGAGCCGGACCGATCGCGTTCGTGGTCTGGAACCGCGAGTTCTTCGGCCGGCCGTTCGTGTGGCTGATCGCGGTCGCTCCGCATGCGCGCCGACAGGGCCTGGCGGATCTGCTCTTCGCGCACGTCGAGTACGATGCGCGCGGCGCGCGCCTCTACACCTCGACGAACGAGACGAACGCGTCCATGCACGCGCTCCTGAACAAGCGAGGCTATGCGCGGCGCGGCGATCTCGACCTCGACCCGGGCGACCCCGAGATCTTCTACAGCAAGGACCTCTAGCGTTCGATGATCGCTCGCGCGAGCGCGGCGGGATCCGCGACCAGGTCGATCGTCGCGATGCGGCCGCCGACGACGCCGAAGAGAAATGCGACCCGCAACGTGCCTTCGCTCATCCATACCGCCCCGGGATTGCCGTCGATGAACGCCGGCTGCGCCGCCCGCGCGCGACTCGAGAACGTACGTGCGACGACATCGGCACCGACGACGCCGGTCCCCAGCCGATCGTTTTGCCAGTACTCTGCGCCGCCCATCGCCATGACCGCCGCGTCGGCGCGCAACGTCGCGCCCGGGTCGAGCACCCGGAGCAGCGCGGGGAAATCCCCCGCTCGCGAGGCTTCGAGAAACGCGCGGACCAATTCGTCGTGTTGCTGCGTCACCGCATCCCGGGCGGCGGATGCGCCGCGCACGCGGCGGCGCGCTCGGCTCGCGAGTTGCCGGGCCGCTTCGGGCGTCCGCCCGACGATCTCGGCTATGTCGTCGAAGGGCACGTCGAACATATCGTGCAGCACGAACGCGACGCGCTCCGCCGGCGGCAACGCATCGAGCAGGATCAGCAACGCCTCGCCGATCGACTCGGCCAGGAGCGCTTCATCCTCGGGGCGCTCGCCCGGAGCGATCGCAACCGCTTCGCGGCGCGGATCCTCCGCCGTCAGGTCCTCGCGCCGACTCGTCCGCCATTTCAGCGCATCGAGACAGACGCGCGCGACGACCGTCGTGAGCCAACCGTCGAGGTTCTCGACCCGCGCGATGTCGGCGCGGCCGATGCGCAGCCAACTCTCCTGGAGCGCGTCGTCGGACTCGGCAGCCGATCCCAAGATGCGGTGTGCGATGCGCAGGAGCCGGGGCTTGGCCGCTTCAAAGCGCTCGGCGAGCAGGTCGTCACGTTTCACTCGACTCGATCCGTCATAGAAATACAAAGGAGCATAGGATCTTGAAAGACGTTTCCCTGATCGTTTACCCGGCTGCAGACATGACCGCGGCCAAGCAATTCTTTCGCGAGCTCATCGGGGGCGACCCCTACGTCGATAGCCCTCCGTACGTCGGTTTCAAGAGCGGCGACATGGAGATCGGACTGGTTCCGAACGCCAACGGCCGAGAACCGAGCGGGCTTGCGTACTGGACCGTGAGCGACATCGCCGCCAGTATGCAAGGGCTCGTCGCGGCGGGCGGTGCCGTCGTGCAAGAGGCTACCGACGTCGGCTACGGCCTGCTCGTCGGGAGCGTGAAAGATCCCAACGGCGTGACCATCGGACTGCGTCAACCGCCGAAGGCTCAAGGGTGACCAAGGCGGCAACGCCGTCGGAGCTGATCACCGCGCGGATCGCCGAACTCGGCGATTGGCGCGGCGAGATGCTCGCCCGCGTTCGCAAGTCGATCAAGGACGCGGTTCCGGGCGTGACCGAGGAGTGGAAATGGCGCGGCGTTCCGTGCTGGTATGAGAACGGGCTGATCTGTACGGGCGAATCGTACAAGAAGCAGGTGAAGGTCACGTTCCACAAAGGCGCATCACTCAAAGATCCCAAGCGCCTTTTCAACTCCAGTCTCGACGGGAACGTGCGGCGCGCGATCGATCTCTTCGAAGGTGACGAGCTCGACGAGCCGGCCTTCAAAGAGCTCGTCCGCGCGGCGGCCAAGCTGAACGCCGGCTAGAAGTTCTTCGGCACCGTGACGTTCAGGTTCTTGACCAAGAATCCGTAGACGTCGGCCCACTCGTTGATCGTCATCGCGATCGGAGC
>JBEPVY010000059.1:0-13033 GCA_041690835.1 Vulcanimicrobiota bacterium
CCGATATGACCGTCAACCTGCCCGACGACCGACGCGTCTTCGTCGACTCGAAGGCGCCGGTGGACGCGCTCCAGACCGCCCTCGACGCGCAGGACGACGATACGCGCAGAGCGCTCGTCAAACAGTACGCCAAGACGCTTGGCGAGCACGTCGACGCGCTCGCCAAGCGTAACTATCAAAGCGCCGAAGGTTCGGCCGATTTCGTCATCATGTTCGTGCCCGGCGAGTCGTTCTTGAGCGCCGCCTGCAATGAGAATCCGATGCTGATCGAGTATGCGCTCGACAAGGGCGTGCTGGTCACCGGACCGCTCGCGTTGATCTCATTACTACGCTCGTTCGCGATGGGCTGGCAGGCGGTCCGCCAGGAAGAGAACGCCAAGCGCATCGCCTCGATCGGCCGCGAACTCTACGATCGTGCGTTGAAGTTCGCCGAGCATCTGACCGGCGTACGCAAGAATCTCGAACGCACCGTCGAGTCGTTCAACGGCGCCGTCGGCTCGTACGAGACGCGCCTGCTTCCGCAAGGTCGCAAGCTCAAAGACGAAGCCGCTCTCTCCGACGACGATCTGCCGGAGATCGGCGTGATCGATACGACCGCCCGCGCGATCACCGCGCTCGACGCCGTCCAGAAGCCCGCCTCCCGGATCGCCCGCACGCAACAGCTCCCACTCGGCGGACACGAAGAGAGCGCCTAGTCGGCGTCTAGTCGTCGAAGCGTTCGAACGGGTCGTCGGCTTCGCGGTGCCCGACGTGATAGCCGTGTTTTGGACAGGCGCGGGCGATCAGGATCCGATTGTCCCCGATCGCGCGTTCGGCATCTTCTTTCGTCGCGTACGCCGCCTTCGGCTTGCCGCTGAACTTGAAGCATGCCCGATCCGTATTCCGCTGTTGCCGCCTGGTCGCCACCGGAACCGCCTTCTCGACCTAGCGGGTCGCGGCCTTGACCGTCACGTTGGCGAGGACATCCCGTAGGGCTTCGGCGCCGCGCATGACCCACTGCTCCTGCGATTGGACGTTGCGGATCCGGGCACGGAGCTCGGTTCCTTCGTAAAAGAACACGATCACATACGGCGGGCCCGCATCCGTATCGGGCGCTCCGGGCGCGGCGAACTTCATGCTCCGATCCTACCGGGAAGGCGTCCCAAAGCGTCCCGGGGACTATCGGAGCTCGACCGTGCGGGCCAACCCCGCCGCCGAGACCCGGTCGAGGGTCGACCCGGCCAGCATCTGGGCCGCGAACTCTTCCTCGGTCAAACCATCGAGCGCGCCCGTGCGGGCGCGTTCGCGGACGATCGCGTCTGCCTGTGGGTCGCCCGCCTTCTCTCGTCCGCGCTGCGACGCCCCCAGGAGGCGTGCGGCCACACCCGCCTTCCCGGTAGCCGCGGCGAGCGCGGCGAAGCCTGCGAGCGTGCGATCGAACGTGGTGAGGATGTCCAGCGACTCCGCGATATCCAACGCCTCGGCGTAGTAGAGACGCGCGCCATGGTCGTCGCCCTGCAAGAGCGCGACGTCGCCGAGGTCGCTCAACTGGCCGGCGCAGGAGAACAGATCGCGATTCTCTCGGGACATCTGCAGGGCGCGCGCGAGCGCGCTCTCGGCAGCGTCGTATCGTCCCGAGATGAAGTCGAGCGTGGCCAAGTTATTGAGCGTGCGCGCGATGCTGATGACGTCGCCGACGGCTTCGTAGAGCGGGAGGGCCTGCGCGTACAACTTCCGGCCCGCCGGGCGGTCGCCGCTGCGACCGAGCAGATAGCCGCGGTTCGTCATCACCGAGGCTTGCGAGCGAAGATCACCGCCGGCATCGGCCGCCGCTTGCGCGAGTCCCAACAGACGCACCGCCTCGTCGTCGCGACGAAGCAACAGTGCGGCACCGGCGGCGCTCGCGAGCCCGCGGGCCGCTTCCGCCGGCGCACCGCACTCCGCGAGAACGGCGGCGGACTCGAGCATGCCTTCGAGCGCGCTCTCGCCGGCCGACCTGCGGAAATCGATCTGGGCCCGAGCGAACAAGAGCATCCCGCGCCCGAACGTCCGCGCGCCGGCGCGTACGAGGGCGGCGTTCGTCCAGACCCTCCCGTCCGCGTAGTAGCCGCGCCGGTCGAAGTACGGCCAGACCGCGAGCACCAGTCCGACGCCCGTCTCGGGGCGTCCGTCCCGTTGCAGCGTCCAATGCAGTGCGGCCGTCACGTTGCTGAAGTCCCGTTCGACGAGCGCCAGCCAGCGCGCGTCGCGTTGCCAGAACGGCGTTCCGAGCGGCTCCGCCAGTATCTGCTCGAAGTACGTCGCGTGGGCGTCGCGCAGCCGTGCTTCATCATCGCGTTCCGCGAGCAGGCGGCGCGCGAACGCGGCGATCGAGATCATCGATCGGTACCGCCCCGAGTCCGGGCCGTCGCGCGTGAGCACGGATTTCTCGAGCAGCCCGAGGATCGCCGTCAGATCGACGCCGCAGATCGCGCTCGCCGCGGCCGGGTCGAACGAACCGTTGAAGATCGCGAGCTTCGCGAGCGCCTCCCGTTCGGCCGGCGTCAAGCGCGCAAAACTCCACTCGATCACGCGTTCGAGCGTCCGATGGCGATGCGGAACGGTTCGATCCCGCGAGTGCAGCAATCCGAAACGATCGCCCAGGTTCGCTTCGATCTGCTCGAGCGTCAAGTTGCCGCGCAGTCCGGCCGCGAGTTCGATCGCGAGCGGCAAGCGGTCGAGCTGTTCGCAGACGCGCTCCAGCCGAGCGTTGTCGCGGGTCTCGTCGGGACCGACGTCCGCGACCTTGCGCGCGCGCTCGACGAAGAGCGCGACGGCATCCTCCGGTGCGAGCGGCTGGAGCCGTAAGACCCGCTCCGACGCAAGGCCGAGCGCTTCGCGGCTGGTCGCGAGGATGCCGATGCGCGGCGCCGCCTGCAACAGCTCGCCGATCAGCCACGCGCAAGAATCGACCACCTGCTCGCAGTTGTCCATCACGATCAGCGCGCGCCGGTTACGCAGAAACGCGCACGCGCCGGCGAGGCCCTTGCCGGCGATCTCGCGCGGCACGCCGAGCGCGCGCAACAACGCATCGACGATCGCATCGCCTTCGCCGACCGCCGAGAGATCGACGAAATAGGCGCCGTCGGAGTACCCGACCGCGACCCGATGGGCGGCCTCGATGGCGGTCCGGGTCTTGCCGACGCCGCCCGTTCCGACGACGGTCGTCAAGCGGTGCGAGTTGATCGCGGCGACGATCTCCCCGACCGACGCGTCGCCACCGACGAACGAAGTGACCGGCCGGGGCAATCGCATTCCCGCGCTCGCGCCGGCCGCGCGGAAGCGTTCGACCAGTTCGAGCGTGGTCGCGCCGGGCGACGTATCGATCTCGCGCAAGCGGCCTTCCAGGGCCGCGGCCGCGACGTTCATGCCCGCGATATCGCCGCGTTCGCCGAGCAGCTCGATCTCGAGTTGGGCCGCGCTCTCGTTCTGCGGATCCAGTTCGACGGCGCGCCGCGCGCAGGCGAGCGCACCCGCGTAGTCGTCGTTCTCCTGGCGTTCCGCCGCGCGCGCCACCAGCTCTTCGACGGCCCGATAGCGCAGTCGCTCGCGTTGCCCAAGCACCCACTCGTGCGCGTGCCCGAGCATGAAGTCGGCAGCGTAGCGATCCGCCTCTCCGCGCTCGAAGAGCGTGACGTCGCACGCATACGGCGCGTCTGCGCTCCACCAGACGGCTTCCCGATCGCGATCGATCCATGCGCGCTCGGCCGGCAGCGCAGCGATCAGGGCGGAGAGGTGCCGGCGAAGATTCGCGGCCGACGTAGCTTCGTCGTCATCGGGCCAGAGATCGGCCGCGATCGCCTTGCGCGAGAGCCGCCGTCCGGACGCGAGCACGAGCATCGCGAGCAGGACGGCGCAGAGCGGTCGCGTCGCGATCTCGAGCGCGCGACCGTCGTACGTGGCGCGCGGCACGCCGAAGAGTTCGACGTGCAGCGCAGGTCCGGATGCGACCTCTACGGAGCGTTCCAGGACGTGCCGTCGGCGAAGGTGACGCTCTTCACCGTATACGTCACGAAGCGCGTCTCGAGGATCGGCAGTGCCGCGACACCCGTCTCCTTTTTCACGCAGTTCTGGTTGTAGCCACCATTCCCGTACTGCTGCCGCCAGGCCGAGTACGAATCCCACGTGTGGATGCCGATGCCGGTCGAGAACGTGCCGTTACGCACGAAGCCGATGTGGCCGAGCGTATCGCCGTTCGCATTCTTCATCGTGAAGTCGAACGAGATGCTCGTCGCGGGCTGGAGCGCCGCGTTCGTGAACGTGACGCAGGCGACGATGTCCGTCCCGTCGCGCTTCGCCGCAGCGATGCCCGACCCGACCTGGATCGGGCCGGAGGGCGCTTCCGAGAACGTATCGGTGGCGAACTGGATCTGGCGCCACGGATCCGGCGTCGGCGTCGCGAGCGGGAAGTCGGCGCCGGGCCGATGCCGGCCGATCGAGCTGTCGCTCACGCCGAGCGCATAGAGCGCGCCGCGGCCGTTGCCGATCAGCCACTGTCGCACCGCGTAGCGGTCGTTGCTCGGCAAGGAGAGGATCCCGGCCTCGGCGTTCTGGTAGTCCCAGGTCGGCGCGAAGACCTGCGGCGAACCGTTCTGCGCCCAGACGACGACCTTGCCGAACGAGGTGTCGCTCAGATTGCGCAGCGAGGTGAGCGCCTGATAGAGCGGGGCGTCGGCGCGCGCCGGCGGAGCGGGGAACGCGAGCGCTGCGACGAGCGCCAGCGCGAGGACGGCCAAAGGAGCGATGCGGCGTATCTTCATACGGACGCCTTCTTCGCCCCACCGGCCGATTACTTGCTCCGGGTCACCCGGGATGTGCTTCGCGGTAGGCGCGGAGCGCCGCGAGCGTGTTCTCGACGTGCTTGTCCGGCTGGAGATCCGTATAGGTGTAGAGGATCGTGCCGTCCGGCGCGATCACGTACGAGGTGCGGTTGGCATACTGCGGCGCCCGCGCGAGCACGGCGTCGTACGCCTTCATCACGGTCTGATCCGTATCGGCCGCGACCGCGAATTTGCTGCGGCATTCGCTGACCGAGAACTTGTTGAGCTTCGCGATCCCGTCGTGCGAGACGCCGATCACGGTCGCGCCGAGTTTCTTGTACTCGGGGATCGCGTCGGCGAACTCGTGCGCCTCGATCGTACAGCCGGTCGTGAATGCGGCCGGATAGAAATAGAGCACGACCGGACCTGCTTTGAGCGCGTCGGCCAGATGGAACGTCGAGACGGTGCCTCCGAGCGAGGATTGGAGCGTGAAGTCGGGCGCCTTGTCGCCGACCTTGAGCGCCGCGAGCGCGGGCGCGCCGAGCACGAGCGCAAGAATCGTCGCGGCGACGAGAGATCGATGGAGCATGTGTGGCCCTCCTGAGGCGGACGCTACAGAGTTTCCGGTGCGGGTGAAGAATCCCTGAACCATGCGTAAATGGATCGTGATCGGCGGCCTGGTCTTGACGGTCCTGGTGACCGCGCTGGTGGTCGGCGGCGTCGCGCTGTTCATGGGGATCCTGGGGATGCTCGATCGCTCGGACGCACACGTCTGCGGAATGGCGGCCGTGAAGCGGAGTGCCGCCGCGATCGAACTGGTCGGCTCGCCGATGGAGCAGACCGGTTTCTCCGGCGGCTCGACGTCATACGAGAACGGCACGCTCCAAGAGCGCATCTCGTTCGACGTCAAAGGGCCACGCGGCCAGGCCTCGGTGCTGGCACGGGGCGTGCGCTCGCCGCTGACCTCGCATCTTCGGGTGCAGGTCGGCCGGGACGGCTCGAATGCGACCGTCTACGACGGGAAGTTCGACTGCGCCGAACTCCACGCGCCGAAGAAGTGAGCTAGAGTCCCATCATGCGCGCCAGGACGACGCGCTGGACTTCGTTCGTACCTTCGCCGATCTCGTTGATCTTCTGATCGCGATACATGCGCGAGACCGGATACTCGTCCATGAAGCCGTAGCCTCCGTGGATCTGGACGGCCTCGTTGACGACCCGCCGCGAGACTTCGCCCGCATAGAGCTTCGCGAAGCTGGCGGTCTGCGAGAAGTCGCGCTTCTGGTCTTTCTCCCACGCGGCCTTGAGCGTCATCAGTTTGGCGTGTTCGATCTCCATCAACATGTCGACCAGCTTGAACTGGATCGCCTGGAACTGCGAGATCGACTTGCCGAACGCCTTACGCTCCTTCGCGTAAGCAAGCGCCTCGTCGTATGCTCCCATCGCGAGGCCGACCGAGAGCGCGGCGACCGAGATGCGCCCGCCGTCGAGGATCGTCAGGAATTGATGGAGGCCCTGACCGCGTACGCCCAAGAGGTTCTCTTCCGGGATCTCGGCATCGGCGAAGGCCAGTTCGCGCGTGTCCGACGCGCGCCAGCCCATCTTTTTGTACTTCTTGCTGCGGGTGAAGCCGGGTGCGTCTTGCGGGACGATCAGGTTCGATATCTCCGGACGGCCGTTCTCGCGTACGCCGGTGGTCGCCGTGATGGTCGTGCCGCCGGTGATGCTGGTGCCCGAGTTGGTGATGAACGCCTTGGTACCGTTGACGATCCACTTGCCGTCGCGCAGCACGGCCTTGGTCTGGCAGTTCCCGGCATCGCTGCCGGCGCCGGGCTCGGTCAGCCCGAAGCCCCAGAGCATCGTGCCCTGTGCGAGCGGAACCAGATACCGTTCTTTCTGCGCCTCGGTGCCGAACAGATAGAACGGCGTGCTTCCGAGCGAGACGTGCGCGGCCATCGTGATCGCGGTGGAGGCATCGATCCGCGCGAGCTCCATGACCGCCAGTGCATAACTGACCGTATCCGCGCCCGCACCACCGTACTTCTCGGGGAATGGCAGGCCCATAAAGCCCATGGCCGCCATCTTCTCGACCAGACCGTACGGAAACGCTTCCTCGCGGTCCATCTCCTCGGCGAGTGGCTTCACCTCGCCTTGCGCGAATTCGCGCGCTAAGTCGCGAATCGCCTTCTGCTCGTCGTTGAGATCGAAATTCATGGCCAACAGGTATAGGTCCGAGGTCCCGGAAAAACCCTTTCGGAATGATTTCCCTCCGGAACGTCTCGCTCGCTTACCCTAACGGAACGCGCGCCCTCGACAACGTCAGCCTCGAGATCGGGAAGGGCGAGTTCGTCTTTTTGGTCGGCCATTCGGGCACGGGAAAGACGAGTCTCCTACGTCTGCTCTACCGCGAGATGGGCCCGACCGGGGGCACCATCACGGTCGACGGCATCCGGGTCGATCGCCTGCGCCACGGCCGCATTCCGGCCTTGCGCCGCCACCTCGGCGTCGTCTTTCAGGACTACAAACTGCTCTCCGACAAGACCGTCTGGGAGAACGTCGCGTTCGCCATGCAGGTGACCGGCGCGCATAGCAAGGACGTCGGCCGCCAGGTCCCGCGCGCGCTCGACCTGGTCGGACTCGCGCATAAGAGCCGGATGTACCCGGGCGAACTCTCGGGCGGCGAACAGCAGCGCACCGCGATCGCGCGCGCCCTCGTCAACAATCCGAAGCTGCTGCTCTGCGACGAACCGACCGGCAATCTCGATCCGACCACGACCACCGAGATCATGGAACTGCTGCAGCGGATCAATCTCAAAGGCACGACCGTCGTCGTCGCCACGCACAACCAAGCGGTCGTTGATCGCATGCGCCGCCGCGTCGTGCGCATGGAAGACGGCCGCGTCGTCACCGACGAAGAACGGGGCTACTACTACCTTGGACTGGGGCAAGACCAAATTCTTTCTGGGTGAAGTCCTACGGAACTTCACGCGGAACGCAGCCATGCAGATCACCGCGATCGGAACCGTAGCGGTGACGATCGTCCTGCTCGGCGCATTCCTGTTCGTGCGCGCGACGCTCGCGGGGCTCGGCACCGAAGTGCTCAACCAGATCGAGATCTCCGCCTACATGGCGGGCGACGCGACCGCCGCGCAGGTCGCGGCCGTCGAGAGCGCGCTGCGCGCCGATCCGCGCATTCTCTCGGTCACGTTCGTCTCCAAGAAACAGGGCCTGGCGGATTTCCGCGATCAGAACCGCGGCACGATCGACATGTCGTTGCTCACCGAGAATCCGCTCCCGGACAAGCTGCGCGTGAAGGTGAAGGCGCCCGAGACCGTCTCCGCGGTCGCCGCCTCGATCCAGAAACTTCCGAACGTCGGCAACGTGGTCTTCGCCTCCGATCTGGTCTCGCGGCTCTTGCAGGCAGGCAGCGTGCTGCGTTCGATCGGGATCGGCGTGATCGTGGTCTTCATCGTCGTCGCCGGCATCATCATCTCGAACACGATCCGCCTGACCGTCTTCGCGCGTCGCCGCGAGATCGCGATCATGCAACTGGTCGGCGCTACCAACACCTTCATCCGCATGCCGTTCATCTGCGAGGGATTGCTCGCGGGCATCTTGGGCGCGATCGTCGCGATCGTCCTGCTCGGCGTCGCCAAGCTCGCGGTCTGGCCGCACCTGGTCGAGAATCTTTCGTGGCTCTCGCTCGACAACGCGCACATCGACGGGACCGCGATGGCGCTCGAACTCCTGCTGGTCGGCGCCGTCGTCGGCGCGGTCGCTTCATGGATATCGGTCGGACGCTACCTCCGGACGTAACCGCCGACCTGCTCGACGAGCTGGTCGCCTCCAAAGCGCGCTTCGACGCGCTCCTCGGCGTCGCCGCCGACGGCATCGCCCACATCGACGCGAGTGGTACGGTCGCGCGCTGGAACGTCGCGGCCGAGACGATCAGCGGCATCGCCGCCGATCGCGCGCTCGGCAGCCGGCTCGACGCGCTCGTTCCCGGCGGCTGGAAGGCGGTCCGCGCGATTCCGCCCGACGGCGCGTCGCATCCGGTCCGTTGGAGATTCGGCGCCTCAGGGCGCGCTCCGGTACGCGCGCAGGTGGTCGCGATCGTGCGCGGCGGCGCCGTCGACGGCTGGCTCGTCTCGTTCGCGCCGCAGCACCGCTTCGATGAGATCGAACAGCTCAAGAACGAACTGGTCGGCTCGATCTCGCACGAACTGAAGACGCCGCTCGCGACGATCAAGGCATACGTCGAGACGCTGCGCGATCACGCGCTCTCGCCCGAGGATGCGCGCCGGTATCTCGACGTGATGGGCGAGCAGGCCGATCGGCTCGCGCGCGCGATCGACGATCTCTTGCTGGTCTCGCGCGTCGAAGCGGGCCAACTGCTCAAACGCCGCGAGACGATTCCGCTCGACGTGGTGATCGACGAAGCGCTGCTCGCGATCGCCTTCGATGCGGCCCTCCACCCGATCGAGCGACGCACCGACGGCGTCGACATCTCGGGGGATCCGGAGCTGCTGCGCGACGCGCTCGCGCAGGTGATCGAGAACGCGGCCAAGTTCTCCGAGCCCGGCGAGGTCATCGAGATCTGCGGCGAACGTCGCGAAGGTCGCTGCGTCGTGAGCGTCGCGGACCGCGGGGTCGGTATCGCCGACGAGCATCTTCCGTATATCTTCGACCGCTTCTACCGGGTCGACCGCGCGCTCGCGTCGGCCTCGGACGGCAGCGGCCTCGGACTCTTCATCGCAAGCGCCCTCGCGCGCGCCCACGGCGGCACGATCGACGTCCGCTCGGAACCGGGCCACGGCAGCACCTTCACGTTCTCGCTGCCGGTGCGCGCGTGAAGCAGTTCGAAGAGACCCCGCGACGCGTGCTGGTCGTCGACGACGATCGCAATCTGCGCCAGATCATCGCGACCAACCTGGAGCTCGGCGGCTTCGACGTGCTGACGGCTTCGAACGGCGCCGAGGGACTCAAGATCCTCGACGAGCAGTCCGCCGTCGACCTGGTCTTGCTCGACGTGATGATGCCGCATATGGACGGCTTCGAGGTCGCGCAGCGCATCCGCGCGCATCCGAACCCGACCGTCTCGCACGTCCCGATCATCATGGTCACCGCCAAGGGCGAGACCGAGGACAAGCTACGCGGATTCGAGAGCGGGGCGGACGACTACATCACCAAGCCGTTCGGCTCGCAGGAACTGCTCGCGCGCGTACGCGCCAAGATCCGGCGGGTCGAGACGGACTCCTCGCTCTCGCCGCTCACGCGACTGCCGGGCAATCTCGCGATCGAAGTCGAGTTGCGCGCGCGGATCGATTCCGGCAAGTCGTTCTCGGTGCTCTACCTGGACCTGGATTCGTTCAAGGCGTTCAACGATATCTACGGCTTCGTGCACGGCGACGAGGCGATCCAGTTGGTCGCCGGCATCGCGGTCGACGTGGTCCGGCGGCGCGGCACGGCGGGCGACTTCGTCGGGCACATCGGCGGCGACGATTTCATCCTGGTCACCGTGCCGGATCGCGGGGAGGAGATGGCCCGCGAGATCGTGGCCACCTTCGACGTCGAGATCCGGTCGCTCTACAACGCCCAGGACCTGCGACAGGGCTACATCGAAACGCGGGATAGGCGCGGGACGCTCAACCGTTTCCCGATCATGACGATCTCGATCGCCCTGCTCTCGAACGAGGATCGCCCCTTCGAAAGCTACGCCCAGGTCGGCGAAGCCGCGGCCGAACTCAAGCGCTATGCGAAGTCGATCGGCGGATCCGTCTTCGTCAAGGAGAAGCGGAAATCGTGAAACGACTCATCGCTCTAGGCCTGCTGATCGCGCTCTCCGCGACGCCGTTCGCGCTCGCGAAGCCGGCCAAGCCGACGCTCCACGACAAGATCCTCCAGGAACGCGAACGCGCCGAGCTGCTCCGCTCGCAACTGCATCAGAAACGGATGGAACTGCACGCCGCGACCGACAAGGTCTACAACGCGCAGGCCCAGCTCGATCAGACGAACACCGCGATCTCTGTCGTCAACACCCGCATCGGCGATCTCGACGCGCAAGAGCGCTCCACTCAAGCGCGCCTGAACTGGAACACGCTGCAATTGAACGCGGCCCAGAAGTCGTTGCACCTGCACGACGATGCGTTCAAGCGCCGCCTGGTCGGGATCTACGAGAACGGCGACGTCGGCTATCTCAACGTCTTGATGAGCGCGCATACGTTCTCCGAGTTCGTCGAACGCTGGGCCGACCTGCGCCTGCTGATCGTCGCCAACCAGCGTGCCGTCCGCGAACGCAAGAGTCTCGAGAAGAAGGTCGCAAGCGTCCAGGCCTCGCTCCAGCAGACCAGGATCGCGCTTGCCGCCCAGCAAGCCGAACAGCAACGCGCGCACGCGCAACTCGCGGGCCTCGCATCCGAGCGCGCCAACCTGGTGGTGATGGCCGACGTCCAGCGCCACGGCGTCGCGACCCAGGTCGCGACGATCGAGAATCTGACGGCCGGCGAAGAGGCCCGCCTCGAAGCCTTGATCCAAGAGCGGCAGCGCGAGCTGGATGCGCAACGCGCGGCGGCCCGCCGGGCGGCCGGAATCGCCGGCGTCATCCCGCCGCCTTCGTCGGGCGGACCGAGCCAACTGATGTGGCCGGCCTCGGGGCCGATCACCTCGCCCTTCGGGATGCGACGCAATCCGTTCGGGGGCGCGCCCGACTTCCACCCGGGGCTGGATATCGGCATCAACTCCGGTACGACCGTGGTGGCGGCCGCGAGCGGAACCGTCATCATGGCACAGTGGTACGGCGGCTACGGCAACTACATCTTGATCGACCACGGCGGCGGGATCTCGACCGGCTACGGCCATCTCTCGGCCTTCTACGTCTCGGCCGGCCAGCAGGTCCAACGCGGTCAAGCCATCGCCGCATCCGGTTCGACCGGCGCGTCGACCGGACCGCACCTCCACTTCGAAGTCCGGCGCCACGGCAAACCCGTCGACCCGTCGCCCTTCCTGCACTAGCAGGCCGCCACACCTTAACGGACGTCTAACGGTCTTGGCTGTAACGATCTTAAGGTTTTGGGGGTAGTATAGGGCGCAATGAGTCCTATCGTTCGCGCCCTTCTCGCCACCTTGCTGGTGGCCGCCGTCGCCGTGGCCGGTGCCTTCGCCATCAGCCTGCGCTCCGCGAGGACCGCGGATGCGACCGGCATCCCGATGGTCGCGCGCTCCGCGCCGGCCGGCGACCAACTCGCCTCGCTCGCGTTTCGCCAGCTTCAGCACGTGTACTACAAGCGGGTCGGCGGACAAACGCTCGTCAACGGCGAGCGCGACGGCATCCTCGCCGCCCTCAAGGGGCACGTCAAGAACGCAAACGTGCAGGCCGGAGCGGTCGCGGAAGACGCGAGGCTCGGCGACGGCGCCGAGGCCGGACTGACGCTCGCCAACGCGCAGCGCAGATATGCAAGCGCGCTCGGCTCGAACGGCGCGAACATTCTCACCGAAGCCGCCATGCGCGGCATGCTCGGCGCGGTCAACGATCCGTACACCGTCTATCTCTCGCCGCGCGAGAACCGCAGCCTGAACGAATCGCTCGACGGCGGCAACTTCGGCGGCATCGGCGTCTACATCTTCCAGCTCCGCGACAAGCGCGTGGTGCTGCAGCCGATCGAAAGCATGCCCGCCGCGCACGCCGGCATGACGATCGGCGAAGTCGTCACCAAGGTCGACGCGACCCCGATCGCGGGCCTCACCATGGACCGCGTCGAGCAGATGATCCGCGGCGAGGTCGGTACGACCGTCCGCCTCGACACGTATCCGTTCAAGAAGCCCAAGGCGCACAAGTCCTATTCGATCGTCCGTCAGACGATCCAGGTTCCGACCGTGCACGCCGAGATCAAGGATGGGTACGAGTACATCCGCCTGGCGGACTTCGGCACCACCTCGGCCGACGAGGTCAAGAAAGCGCTGCTCGACGGACGCTCGCACGACGTGCGCGGGTACATCCTCGATCTGCGCAACAACGGCGGCGGATTGGTCGATGCGGCCGTGAAGATCTCGAGCTACTTCGTACCCAGCGGCACGATCGTCTCGACCATCTCGCGCGACGGCGACCGGGTCGACGACGACGCGTTAGGCACCCAGATCGCGGGCCTCAAGCCTGTCGTCATCCTGGTGAACAAGTACACCGCGTCGGCATCCGAGATCACCTCGGGCGCGTTGCAAGACTACCATCTGGCGACGCTGGTCGGCACGACCACGTTCGGCAA
>JBEPVY010000060.1:0-12989 GCA_041690835.1 Vulcanimicrobiota bacterium
GCGGTTCCGGAGAGTTGGCTGAGTGGTCGAAAGCATCTGACTTGAAATCAGACGAACCAGCGATGGTTCCCAGGGTTCGAATCCCTGACTCTCCTGTTCGTCCACTTTTGAGGAGCCTCCATGGGTGCCCAACGAGATCTTGCCGACCGCTTTCGCGCGATGCACGTGCCCGGCGATCCGGTGCTGTTGCCCAACGCCTGGGATGCGGCGAGCGCGCGGGTGCTCGAGTCGCTCGCCTTCGGGGCGGTCGCGACGACCAGCGCCGGCGTGGCGTTCCTCGAGGGTTTCGCGGACGGGCAAGAGATCGGCCGCAACGCGATGCTTGCCGGCGTTGCTCGGATGGTGCGCGCGGTGCGCGTTCCGGTCACCGCGGATATGGAAGGCGGCTATGGGCCGACCGTCGCGGATGCGGTCGCGACCGCGCTCGGCGTGATCTCGAGCGGCGCGATCGGCCTCAACTTCGAAGATGCTACTCCGACGACCGGTACGTTGATGGATGCCGACAAGCAGGCCGAGCGCATTGCGGCGATCCGGAAGACGGGCGATGAATACGGAATGCCGCTCGTGATCAACGCGCGAACGGATATGTATCTCGCGCAGATCGGCGATCCCCAGGACCGGTTCGTCGAAGCGGTTCGGCGAGCGAAGCTCTATCTTGCGGCGGGTGCCGACTGCATCTTCGTTCCCGGTGTCATCGATGCCGAGACGATCGGCGCGCTGGTGCGCGCGATCGACGCACCGGTCAACGTTCTGGCCGCGGCCGCGACGCCGCCGCTTGCCGAACTACGGCGGTTGGGCGTCGCGCGGATCAGTCTCGGCTCGGCGCCGTACCGGCGAGCGCTCTCGGCCTTCCGGGACATCGCGCTCGAAGCCCGCGACGGCGGCAGCTTCGCCGGCTGCGGCGGGATCATCACGCACGCCGAAGTCAACGCGCTCTTCGGCGCGTGATCGCGTGGCCGGTCTGACCGTCACCGTGAAGCCCGCCTCGAAGCGGCCGGGCTTTGCATATGAGGCCGAGACCTGGGTACTGCGCGTGCGCGAACGCGCGATCGAAGGGGCGGCCAACGACGCCTGCATCCGTGCCATCGCCGCGGCACTCTGCATCGCACCATCGCAGCTGGAATTGCTTCGGGGACACCGCGGGCGGATCAAAACCTTCGGCGTGCGCGGGTTGAGCGCGAGCGAGGTCGAAGGCCGACTGCGCATCTTGAGAGAGGGAAGCCCATGAGAGTGTTCGTCCTAGTCATCGCGCTATTCGCTTCGCTTGTGCCGGTGCACGCGAATGCCAGCGCTCCGCCGAATGCGGTCGCGGTATTGGACCGCGAAGCCCAATGGCTCGCGGCCATCTCGCGCGGCGATGCGAAGACCCTCGGCACGATCCTCGCCGAGAACTACGTGCATACCGATTACAAGGGCAACATCGAGTATCGCGAGGGCGCGCTTGCGAATATCGCGCGACACAAGGCCTACCTGCAGAAGACGAGCGAGCAGACCGTCGACTTCGCCGGGAACGCGGCGGTCGTGCACGGGATCAACACGGTATCGCTGGGCGGAAAGGTCGTGATGCGCTTGCGCTATACCGACGTCTACGTGAAGGACGGTAGCGGCTGGAAAGTCCTTTCGGCGCAAGAGACCCCGATCACGGCGCGTTGACCTTGGTAGACGGACGTAACCAGAGCCGCTCGCCGTCGTAGTCGTACCACCATTCGAAATGTTTGAGGACGTCGTTCCCGAGAATGCCGTCGAGCGGGATGTCGAGGTTGTAGCCGACCGGCTGGACTTCGAGAATGCCGGGGTGATCGAAGTAGGCAGGCCCGAATCGGAGCGCTTTTATGCCTGCGCGGTGCACTTCGGGCCCTTCGAGGAACGTGGCTTTGAACGGTAGGCCGGCGCCCGTACGGGCGCCGGCGCGGTCGCCGAACGGATCGTTGAGCAGGATCGCTTGCGATCCGGTATCCAATGCGAACCGCTCGCCGATCGTGTCGTTCGCCTCGGCCTCGACGATCGGCATACCCTCGCGGAAGCTCGCGATCATCCCGATCGCATTCGACGGCGGTACGAACGTCGCGCGGTCCAAGAAGTCGATCCGGCCGTTGCGGTAGTCGATGTGCACGATGTGCCCGACGAAGAACTCGTTGCCGAGAATCCCGGCGAACGTGCCGTCGAAGATGTCGACCGCCTGCATCGGCAGACCGCGGGCCGTCGCGCCACCGACGCGGACCTCGGCGGCGATGGTGTGGCCGAGCGACGTATGCAAGCCGAAGCGCCCGGCCGTCCCGGCATCGATGAGCGTCTGGGTCGTACCGGTGTCGACGATGAAGCGGGTCGGGTGGCCGTCGATGCTGACCGGAACGGTCAGGTCTTGCGAATCGAAGTCGGCGGGGATCTGGAGCGGGCCACCGGCCGGAATCGCGAAGACGTTCGTCCGGGAGTCCGGGATGGCGAGATCCCCCGTCGCGACCGGTCGATCTGCGTCGTCGCTCGTGACCGTCGCAAGACCGCCGAAACCGTCGACCGTCCAGCCGTCCTTCGAGAAGACGTAGGTGACGACGTGAGCGCCTTCGCGCGAGATCTCGCGCACGATCGACCCGCTCGCCGCATCGACGTAGAACCAATGCGGAGCATCGGCCGGTGCGCGACAGAACAAGACCCATTGCAACGCCCCGTCGACGTGCGTCTCGCCGGTCGCCGAGCAGGCGTTCTGATCGAATCCGAAGATCGCGGAGGGCCAGCGATCGAGCGCGTCGCCTTGGACGTCGCTCTCGATGAGGCGCACGACGCCCGCCGGCGTGCGACGCCAGCGCACGCCTTCGAAACGACCGAACGCATAGGTCGATCCGTCGAGCACGGCGTCGACGCGATAGTCGGATCCGAGTGCGTACGCGGTCGCATCGACCGTGACCGAGCCCTCGACGATATGGAAGTGCGAGACATGTGCGCGGAACGGGACGAGCGTATGCCGGTACTCCGCGAGCATCGTCTCCGTCGTCGTGGAGGTGCGCGCGAGTCCGGCTGGCTGCCAGAGCAACGTCGCCGCGAAGGCCGCGAGGATCATGCGCCCGAGGTTTGCCTTGAATGAGGCCGCCCCTCCCGACGAAGGACGGAGCCTACAAAACTGTAGGCTCCTCCGGACTTATTGTGAGCGGCGGGCTTCGCCGGCGCGGTAACGATAGACGATGCGGCCCTTGGTCAGGTCGTAGGGCGACATCTCGACGTCGACGCGATCGCCGGGAAGAATCCTGATGTGATGGCGGCGCAGACGACCGGCGATGTGCGCCAGAATCGTATGTCCGTTCTCCAACTCCACCGAGAAGGTCGTACTCGGGAAGATCTGCTTGATCGTTCCGAAGAGCTCCAAAGGAGGCTCTTTGGTGTTCTCGATCTTGACGACGGGGGCGGGACGCGGTCCGCGCTTTTTGCCCGACGTTTTCCGATTACGTATGGTTCACCGCTTTCTCTTAGCATAGGAAGCGCGTGCGATGTGCGGCGCGCGCGGGTTCTGGCGCGGGGCGCGGGCAGCGAACGCGGGGACCGCCATCGGCGGCAGTTCGGGCATCTTCGAGCGATCCAGGCGTTTGCCTAGGCTGCGCTCGATCTGGGCGAAGAGGCGCTCCTCTTCGTGCGAGACGAACGTGATCGCATCCCCGGTCTTGGCGGCGCGGGCCGTCCGCCCGACCCGATGGACGTAATCCTCGGGCACGGCCGGCACGTCGTAGTTTACCACGTGGCCGAGGTCTTCGATATCGATACCGCGCGCGGCGATGTCGGTCGCGACCAGAACGCGGTACTTGCCGCGCTTGAAGTTCGCGAGGGCCCGGGTCCGCTGCGACTGCGAACGGTCGCCGTGGATGCGTTCGGCCAGCACGTCGCGCTTGGCGAGCGCGACCGCGAGCCGGTCGGCGCGCGCCTTGGTCCGGGTGAAGACGATCGCGCTGAAGATGTTGTTGTCTTTGAGCAGTTCGACCAACAGGTCGGTCTTGCGCTCTTGCGGGACGGTGTAGACGGCCTGCGCGACCGTGTCGACGGGCTTGCTGGTCGGCGCCAGATTGACGCGGACCGGATCGTCGAGCAGTTCGCCGGTGAGCTTGGCGATCTCGGGCGGAATGGTGGCCGAGAAGAGCAGCGTCTGGCGCATGCCGGTCAGGGCTTTCACGACCTTGCGAACGGCGGGCAAGAAGCCCATGTCGAGCATCCGGTCGGCTTCGTCTAATACGAGGGTGTCGACGGTCTCGAGCTTGGCCAGACCTTGGCCCATGATATCGAGCAGGCGGCCGGGCGTCGCGACGATGATGTCGGTGCCGCGGCGGAAGGCGTCGAGTTGTCCGCGGAAGCCGACGCCGCCGAGGATCGCGGCGATCTTGATGTCGCCGTTGTATTTCGCGAGCAAGCCCAGATGTTCGGTGATCTGGAGCGCCAGTTCGCGGGTGGGAACCAATATCAGCGCGCGGGTCGTGCCACGTTTCTTACCGATCAGGCTGTTCAGGATCGGGAGCCCGAAGGCTGCCGATTTTCCGCTCCCGGTCGCCGCGGAAGCGAGGATATCGCGACCTTCGAGCGCCGGGGGAATTGCTGCAGCCTGCACCGGGGTCGGCGCGCTGTAGCCGAGGTCTTTCACCGCACGCACGAGCGTGGGGTGCAAGGCCAGGGAATCGAAATTGGTGATAGGGGGGACCTTTCGGGGTTTGGGAGTCGGGTCAGTATGGCACGGGCCGAGGGGAGGCGTCAAACGGTAAGGTGGGAATAGGGCGGGCCATGATACGAGGGATACTGATCGGCATCGTCCTGAGTCTGGCGGTTCTCGTTCTGGGCGGCTATCTGGTCGTCATCAACGGTTGGGTGCCAGCCAACGCCGATGCCAAGCCCGGCTCGCTCGAACGCTGGGCGGCCGAGACCTCGCTCGAGGCGACCGTCGCCCGTGAGACGGCCGGCCTGAGTTCGCCGATCCAGGCGACGGAACCGAACCTGGTCGCCGGCGCCAAGGCCTATGGCGCCAACTGCGCGGTCTGCCACGGCACTGCCTCCGGGCCGGGTACCAACATCGCCCGTGGTTTCTACCAGCATGCCCCGTCCTTCACCCGGCCCCGGAGTGGCGTGACCCACGATCCGGTCGAGGTGACCTACTGGAAGATCACCCACGGCGTGCGTCTGACGGCAATGCCGGCTTTCTCCGGAACGCTCGACGAAACGGCCCGCTGGCAGATCGCCCTGTTCCTCAAGAACAAGAACCAGCTGCCGCCCGCTGCTGCCAAGATATGGAACGCGATGAAGGTCACCGAGGCGCTGGCGTCACCTCTGCCGGACCGGCCGGATGGCCCTCCGGGGCAGCCGGGACCCGCAAAGTAACGGTCGTTCCCGACCCGGAGAAGCTCTCGATCGAGATCGTGCCGCCGCAGCGTTCGACCGCGCGCTTCGCGATCGAGAGCCCGAGGCCCGATCCCTCGACCTCGTAGCGGGCCTCGCCGCGATAGAAGCGGTCGTAGACGTGAGGGAGATCCGCCGGTGCGATACCGGGACCTCGATCCGCGACCCCGATCTCGACCACCGCACCGTTCGTCCGGACCGAGAGCGCGACGCGCGACTCGGGCGCGTATTTGAGCGCATTTTCGAGGACTGTCCGGATCGCTTCGTCGAGTTCGCCGCGTTCCGCGCGAGCGATAGCCGCGACCGGTGCGGCGATGTCGATGCGATCGCCGCCGACCGGCGCGAGCGTTGCGACGGCCCGCCGCGCCACCTCCGCGACGTCGATCGCCTCGATCGTCGGCGGCGGTTGCCGGTCGAGCCGCGCGAGATAGATCAGCTTCTCGATCAACGTGCGCATCCGCCGGCTCTCGTCGAGCATGGTCGCATGCACGGTCGCGACGCCGGCCGGATCGCTCACGACGCCCCGCTGCAGCGCGTCCAGATACCCCATCACCACCGTCAGCGGCGTGCGCAGTTCGTGCCCGGCGTCCGCCACGAACTGACGCATGCGCGTCTCGTTCTCCAGCCGCTCGGTGGTCGCGGCGTTGAGGCGATAGGCGACGTCGTTGTAGGCGCTCGTGAGGGACGCGAGATCGCCACCGCCGGCGCCGAGCAGTTCGGGCTGGAAGTCGCCGCCCGCGATGCGCGCCAAGGCGGCCGTCACATCTTCGAGCGGTGCGACCGCGCGGCGGGTGATGTTTCGTCCGATCAGCCAGGCGAGCACGACCGCGATCAGTCCGATCGGGATGACGAACGACCAATACCAGAGCAACAACGTTCCGAAACCACCGATATCCGGCGCGATCGAGATGCTACCGCCATCGACGTCGACGCGCTGGCGGTGGATCCCGATCAGCGAGACCAACATCGAGAGCGCGCGGTCGTTCGCGGTCCGAGGTTCGGAGGAACCTGCGAGCAGCCGGTGCGCGCCGTCGAAGATGGTGACGCGCAGGCGACCGCGCCCGAGTTCTTTTGCGATCTGCGGCGCGGCTTGCGCGAGGGTCTGATGCGCGGCGTACGCCTGCGCGACGCGGTCGGTCGCGCGTTGCGCGGCCGAGGCCAGCGCGTCGTCCAACGTGCGTGCATACAGGCCGAACGCAAGCGTGCTGGTGGCCGCGACGACGAGGAAGAGCAACGCGCATGCCAACACGACGTATCCACGCGTGATCCGGCGGCCGAAACGGACGAACATACCTATTCCGCGCGCAGCGTGTAACCCACGCCCCGGATCGTGTGGATCAAACGCGAGTCGAAACCCTCGTCGACCTTGGCGCGCAGATAGGAGATATAGCGTTCGACCGCGCCGGGCGTCACGTCGCGATCCTCGCCCCAGACGCCGTCCAAGAGTTCTTCGCGGGTGAAGACGCGCTTGGGGCGCCGCAAGAGCGCGACCAGCAGATCGAACTCGAGCTTCGAGAGATCGAGCGCCCGTCCCGAGCGCATCGCCAGATGTTCGTCAAGATCGACGCTCAGGTCACCGAACGAGAGCACCCGCGGATTCTCGAGATGCGGGCGCCGGAGTTTGGCCTCGACGTGCGCGAGCAGTTCGGATATCTCGAAGGGCTTGCTCAAATAGTCGTCGGCTCCGTGCGCGATGCCGCTGACGCGGTCGTCCAGCTCGCCCTTGGCGCTCAGCATGATGATCGGCGCGTCGGTCACGCGACGGAGCATCGGGAGGAGCGCGATGCCGTCGATCTTGGGCATCATCACGTCGAGCACGATCAGATCGGGCAGCCACTCGCGTACGAGCGCGAGCCCGGCCGCGCCGTCGGCCGCACTGCGGACCGCATAGCCCTGGTGGCCGAGGGTCAGCTCGAGCAGCGCGCGGATGCGCGGTTCGTCGTCGACCACCGCGATGCGAGGATCGGTCGTCGTCTCCGTCATTCGAAGCGCAACGCCTCGATCGGGCTGAGCGAGGATGCCTTGCGGGCTGGATAGTAGCCGAAGAAGATGCCGACCATCGCCGAGAACGCGACCGCCGCGAAGACGCCGGAGAGCGGGATCGAGGTCGGCCACTTCGCGAGCGCCGCGACGACGTAGGTGCCGCCGATGCCGATGATCACACCGAGGATGCCGCCGACCGTCGAGAGTACGACCGCTTCGGTCAGGAACTGGCGCAGGATCGTTCCGCCGCGCGCGCCGAGCGCCATGCGCAAGCCGATCTCGCGGGTCCGCTCGGTCACCGAGACGAGCATGATGTTCATGATGCCGATGCCGCCGACGATCAGCGAGACGGCGGCTACGCTCGCGAGCAAGACCTCCATCACGGTTCCGGTCGAGGACGCGGCGGCCGCCACGTCTTGCAGGTTGCGCACGGAGAAGTCGTCCGGAGTCGGCGGTACGATGCGGTGACGCCCTTCGAGGAGCGAGGTGATCTCGTCTTGCACGGCCGGCACGTTGTCCGCATCGCTCGCGCTCACGTCGAGCGCGTTGACGGTCTTCTGGCCGGTTATCCGCTGCATGGCCGAAGTGTAGGGCACCACGATGGTATCGTCCTGGTCCTGTCCCTGTCCGCTCTGTCCGAGCGACGCTAGCGTACCGACCACGGTGAACGGCACGCCGCTCACGATCACCGTTTGTCCGAGCGGATCCGTCCCGTCCGGAAAGAGATTGGCGACGACCGTCTGACCGAGCACCGCGACCTTGGCGGCCGACGTGATGTCGCTCTGCGAAAGGAACGTGCCGGATGCCAGCGGCCACGAACGTACGAACGTATAGGTGGGCGCCACGCCGGTCACGGTCGTCGACCAGTTCTGCGTGCCGGCGACGGCCTGCGAGCGGATCGTCACGGTCGGCGAGACCGCGGCGACGCCCGGAAGGGTGGCGACGGCCATGCCGTCGTCAGGCGTGAGCGTCGAGGCGCCCCCGAAGCCGCTGCGCGCGCCGCCCGCGGTGACGCTGCCGGGTTGCACGATCAAGAGGTTGCTGCCGAGGCTCGCGATCTGGTTCTGCACCGAGACGCGCGCGCCGACGCCGATCGCGACCGTCACGATCACGGCGGCGACCCCGATGATGACGCCGAGCATCGTCAGCAGCGACCGCGAACGGTTCCGGATCAGCGCGCCGATGGCCAGAGCGAAGGTGCCTTTGAAGGTCATGCCGCGACGCTCTTGAGATGATCCGAGACGACCAGACCGTCGCGGAACGTGACGATGCGCTTTGCGAACGCGGCGACGTCGGGCTCGTGGGTGACCAGCAGGATCGTGATCCCGCGCTCGGCGTTCAGCTTGGTGAAGAGGTTCATCACGTCGACCGACGTCTTGGAATCGAGCGCGCCGGTCGGCTCGTCGGCGAGGATCAAACCCGGATCGTTGACCAGCGCTCGCGCGATCGCGACGCGTTGCTGTTGGCCGCCCGACATCTGGTTCGAGCGGTGGTCGGCCAGCTGTTCGACGCCGACGACCGCAAGTTTCTCGAGCGCGATGCGACGGCGATCGGCCTCGGGAACGCCGGCGTAGACCATCGGTAGCTCGGCATTCTCGATCGCACTCGTGCGCGGAAGCAGATTGTAGGATTGGAACACGAAGCCGAGGCGGCGGCTGCGGATGTCGGCGCGTTGGTCCGCGTCCAGATCCGATGCGTCGGTCCCCTCGAAGAGATACGTGCCGGTGGATGGCGTGTCGAGCATGCCGACGACGTTCATGAACGTCGACTTGCCCGAACCCGACGCGCCCATCACGGCCACGAACTCGCCCTGAGAGATCGTCAGATCGATGCCTGCCAGCGCGTGGACGAGTTGCCCGTCCAAATCGTAGGTCTTGGTCAGGCCGCGTACGTCGACGACCGGGACCACTAGTGGATCCCTCGCGTCGCGCCGCGCGCGCCGTTGCCGAACGCGCCACTCTGCGATGCGCCGCCGGCCGGGCGCGTCTTGGAAGAACCGCCGCTCGACCCGACGATCACGAGATCGCCGGCCGCAAGGGTGCCGCTCGTCGGCGTGACCGCCGCGAGCGTTCCCGCGACCAGCTCGATCTTCACCGGAATGCGGACTTGCTTGCCGTCGCGCTGGACGAAGATCGCACCGTTTCCGCCGGTGACCACCGCAGCGGTCGACGATCCGTTCGTCTGCCCCCACGGCGAAGCCGCGCCCGGGTTGCCGCTCGCCTTCGCGTTCGGCGCCGCCGCTCCGGTGCGTGCGCCGCGAGTGCCACGTGCGCCGCCGGTCGGATGGAACTGCAAGGCCGAGAGCGGGACGACAAGCGCGTCCTTCGCGGTCGCGACCCCGATCGTCGCGGTGGCGGTCATGCCCGGGAGCAGTTTGCCGTCCGGATTGTTCACCTTGGTGATGACGGTGTAGGTCACCACGTTCGAGACGGTGGTCGGCGCTTCGCGGACTTGTGAGACCGTGCCGTGGAACGTCTGGTTCGGATAGGCGAGCACCGTGAAGTCGACGCCGGCACCCGGCTTGACCGAACCGATATCGGGTTCGCCGACCAGGATGTCGACTTCCATCTTCGTGAGATCCTGCGCGATCGTGAACAGGGTCGGCGTCTGCAGGCTGGCCGCGACGGTCTGACCGACGCTGACCGAGCGCGCGATCACGGTGCCGTCTACGGGCGACGTGATGATCGAACGCTGCAGGCTCAACTGCACGGTGCGAACCTGCGCGGCCTGGGCGGCAACGCCGGCCTGCGCGGCCTCGGCGCTATAGCCGCCGCCGTAGGCTTGCGACGTGGCCTGCGAGGCCTGCGACTGCGCGGTCGCAAGCGCGGCCTGCGCGCCGTTGACGGCATCCTGATCGGCCTGCACCTGGTTCTGCGCGACGTAGCCCTGATCGAAGAGCGTACGATCGCGTTGCAAGGTCGTCTGCGACAAGCCGAGCGCGCTCTGCGCCTTCGCGACCGATGCGTTCGCGCCGCCGATGCCGGCCGAAGCCGACGCCGCGGATTGCTGCGAGGCGGCTGCCTGCGACTGGGATTGCGCGAGCGACGCGGTCGCTTGATCGAGCTGCGCTTGGAGCGTGCTCGGATCGAGCTTGGCGAGGATCTGCCCCTTCTTGACCTTGCTGTTGAAGTCGGCGTCGATCTCGGAGATAGTTCCCGAGACCTGGGTGCCGACCGCGATCGTGTTCTGCGGGTTGACCGTTCCGGTGGCGGTCACGCTTTGGACGAGCGTCTGGCGCGCGACCGGTTGCGTCAGGTACGTCTCGGTGGCGGTCGCACCGAGGTACGCCGAGATTCCGATCGCGGCGATTGCGAGGATCAGGACGACCGCCAGGATGATTCCGACCCGCTTGCCGGTCCGGGTGCCGAACCAAGCGAAGGCCCGCTGCATGGGATGCTGAGAAGCGTTGAGGGGCTGGGCAGATGCTGTCATTGCGGAGTAACCGTACCCCGCATTGCTGACAGCATCCGGAGAGCTCGGTCCCTTAGGGGTTCGGCTCCGAAACCGCCGTTAGGACGTACTCGGTCGCGCCGCCGTCCCGGAAGGCGCGGCCGCGGATGCCCTTGGCGTCGATCGTTCCGGTGAAGCTGAGATTCTCGAAGTCGAACCAGATGGCCGAGCCGTCGCGCCCCCCACTCACGTTCCGCGGCGCTCCGCCGCTCATCGCGCGGTAGAATCCCGAGACGACGCCGTCCGGCGCGATCCGCAGATCCAGGGTCCCGCGCGAGGCGCCCGCGCCGAGGTCGCGCTCGGTCATCGTGACCTCGTAGTGTTGCGTCGTGAGGAGAGCGACGACCAGTGCGATGTGAGCGATCATAACGTCATGATTTTACCACCTGCGGATGAAAGCGAAGCACGATACCCGAAGGTTTGCCCATGATGGTAGACGCCGGTCACCTCGACGTACGAGGCTTGCCCGTTTGGGAACGCCCGGGCCGCGTGTTCGAACGCTTCGACCATCTCTCGCTCGGCGGTAGCGTGACCTTCGTCACCGAGTTCGAGCCGCGCGGTCTGGCCGGCCGGTTCGAGCAGCAGCGACCGGGCCAAGCGCGCGTCGAGTCGATTCGCGTGGCGGATGCCGAATGGCGAATAACGTTGACCCGCTTGGAGATGGAGCGCGGCGCGCTCTCGGTCGCAAGCGTGCTTCGACGCTGCTCCGTCTTCGCCGGTCTGGACGACGCCGCGCGCTCGCGGCTCGCGTCGGTCGCGCGCGAGCGTACCATCCATCGCGGACAATCGTTGGCCGAAGAAGGCGACGAGTTCCCGTTCCTGGGAATCGTCTGGGAAGGCGTGCTCGCCGTGTCGACCACGAACTTGGGGCGGATGCGCACGTTCTACGAGGTCTTCCCGTTCGAGATCTTCGGCGACGTCGAACTCTTCGATCACGGTCTCGCGATGGGCCGCCTGGTCGGTCTCTCGAAGGTCGTCCGCTGCGTGTTGCTTCCGCGCGAAGCCGTGCGTCAGTTGGGCGTGAGCCGACCCGAGATCCTGTTGGGCATCGCGACCGTCTGCGCGCAGCGTACCCGGGCGCTCGCGGAGGCGCTCAGCGCTCAGGGAACCCAGCCGATCGTCCAGCGCATCGCCTCGGTGTTGCTGCCGTACTCCGCACCCGATCGCGGCCTCTCGCCGGCGATGGCGCCGTTGCCGTCGATGACCCAATCCCAACTCGCCTCGGCCGCCGGTACGGTAAAGGAAGTCGCCGCCCGCGCGATCGCCGAGCTCGAGACGAACGGAGCGCTCCGGCGCGAACGCGGCCACATCCGTTATCTGGATCGTACCCGACTGCTCGAGTTCGCGCGCCGCTGATGGCGCTCGCCTGGGCGAAACACGGCAGCAACGCGCTGCTGGTCGTCGGCCTGCTCGTGCTCGGAGCGCTCTTCGCGACGGGGCGGATCGCGTTCGGTTGGTGGCTGGTTCCGATCGGCGCGGCCGCCTTCTTCGTCAGCGAATACACGACGCACCGGTTCGCGTTTCACGCGCCGCCCTCGCGGGTGCCGTTCGTGCTCGCGCTCCAGCATCGTCTGCACTACGATCATCACGTCGAGCCGGAACGGATCGACCTGCTCTTCCTGCCGTACTGGTTCGTGATCCCGACGATCGCCGCGTACTTCGGCGCGTTCTTCTTGATCGCTCGCGACCTTGGGATGGCGCTCTCGCTGCTCGCCGGGAGCCTGCTCGCGCTCACGTACTACGAATGGGTGCACTACGTCGCGCACGTCCCGTACAATCCGCGCTCGGCCTGGGCGCGCTGGATGAAGAAGTACCATCTCTGGCACCACTTCAAGAACGAAAAGCTGTGGTACGGCGTCACCAATCCGTCGATGGACCACGTCTATCGCACCTACGCACGCGCCGAAGACGCCGAGCGTAGCGCGACCACCCGAGAACTGTTCGGGTAACGCGATGGATTGGTCGATCCTGCGGCCGTGCCTGGACTTGCTGGCCGCCGCCATCCTCGGCGGAGTGGTCGGTGCGCAGCGTCAGGCCGCCCAGAAGCCGGCCGGCTTTCGCACCCATCTGCTGGTCGCGCTCGGCTCGTGCGCGTTCACCTTGGTCGGCGCGCATTTGGGCGACACGCGCATCGCCGCCAACGTCCTGACCGGCATCGGCTTCCTCGGCGCGGGTGCGATCGTGCGCTCCGGCTT
>JBEPVY010000061.1:0-12915 GCA_041690835.1 Vulcanimicrobiota bacterium
GAAAATCAGGGCGATGCCGTAGATCACGGCGAGGGCGCCGCCGATCAGGCCATACCAAATCGCGTTCTGTGCTTCCACTTATTTCCTTACCGTAGGGTGCGCAACGAGACCCAGGGCCCGGCACGCAAGGCGCGGGCGGGTGCTAACCCCGCCAAGTTGGGCCGGAAGGCCGAGCGGTCCTGCCGCCCGGGCGACGGCGAGAAACGCGGGAGCGACCAGATGGAATAGTGGAGCGGTGGGATAGAATGGTGGCCGAGCCGTACCCGCAGTTCGTCATCCCGAGCGTCGGGAGCGAAGCGACCAGCGTCGAGGGACGGCCACCAACAACGCGAACGCCCGCCCTATGCTAGCCACGACCCGGCTCCTCGTCGTCCCGCTAGTGGTCATCCTCGTGATCGCTTTGATCGGAACCGCCCTGACCGGCTCCGCAGCGGTCGAGGGGAGCGGACTTTGCGCCGCACTCCCCCAGAGCGTGGGTTGCCACGAGGCCCCTCGAGATTGGCACGCGCTCTGGGTCTGGGGCGCGGCTCTTGCAATTGATGTCGCGCTATTGGTGGCTTGCCTATACGTACGCCGAGCGGAACGGGTAGCCGCTCGGTTGCGTTGAAGGGGTCATGATGAAAATCGCCGCGGCCTTTCTAGCAGCTACGTTGCTCTGCGCTCTTCCCGCTTCTGCGGCCACTACGCGTCACGACGTTTACAACGCGTCCAACGTGTGCGCGTGGATGACGCTCGATATCGCGAGCCCGATCAGTTCCTGGAAGAACAAGCACGCCGGATTCCTGAAGCCCGGCGAACACGTGACCTGGGTGATCAACGCCGAGAAGGAGCTCAAGATCCGCGCGGAGCCCCGCAAGACCGGCGACTGCTCGAGCCAAAAGATCGGCGACCTCGACATCATCGAGAAGAGCGCGTGGAACGTCCTCGGCAGCTCCGAGACGACCTTGACCGGGCACGAAGGCGCGTTCCGTCTGCACTGGGGCAAGCCGTAAGACCGTGGCGCTTGAGACAACGGCGCCGGACAGCGAGAGAATGGCATGGGCACGTGCTCGCGGCTTCACGGCGGATCGATCGCTACCGGAGTTGGCTCATCTGGATGCGTTGAAGGGACGGCTCCTCGGTATCGGTGGTTGGGCGGTGATTCTTGTCGACGACGAGCCGGACTTAGACCTGTTGCTCAAGCACGGAACGACCTACGGGGCCGACGATGCGGCGATCGAACTCGGATCGCACAGCGAGTGCCACGCTAACTCCGCCCTGGGCTTTCTTCGCGACCCTCACCTTGGCATCGGAACGGGATATGCGCTCAGCCGAGACGGGATATGGCGCCAGCACTCATGGGGTTTCAACGCCGAGACCTTCCAAATTCTGGAGACGACCGAAGAGCGGTTGGCCTATTTCGGGATTCGGCTCGACGACGTCGACGCGCTCATTTTCTGTACGCGCAATTTGCAATTCGGGATCGAGACGCAGGCTTTGCTTACGGCGAAGATCGACGTTGTGGCACCGGAGACGAGGGCATCGTTCGTAAGTCGATTGGCGAGCGAGCAGGAATAGTCGCTCGGATTGGTCAGCGTAGGTTCAAGTTGTACGTTCGGAACATCTCGTTGAGTTGGTAGCCGTGCGCTTCGTAGAGGCGTTGGGCTTGGGTGTTGGTATGGGCCGTCGAGAGGCTCAGGCGCGTGGCGCCCACGCTGCGCGCGAATGCTTCGGCGTGCCGCAGGAGCGCTGAGCCGATGCCCGCTTTGCGCGCGTTCGGATCGACGAAGAGGTCTTCGAGGATCCATGCATCCGTCATCGAGAGCGTGTCGTACGATTGCAACAGATGCGCGAAACCGACGATCGCGCCGTCGTGCTTGGCGATGAAGAAGCGGGTCGTGCCTTCTTCGAGTAATCCCTCGATGTAGCGTACGGTGCGTTCCGGCTCTGTCGCATATTCGTAGAAGACGCGGTAGGCGTTGAAGAGCGCTCCGAGCGCGCCCGTATCGTCAGGCCCGGCGTCGACGACCTCGATCGTCTTAATTCTCGACTTCTAAGAAGCGGGCGTAGCTCTCACCGACGATCTTGCGGGCGGCGGCGGCGTCGCGCCACTCGCCGACCTCGGTGTGCTTGCCTTCGAGGGCTTTGTAGGTCTCGAAGAAGTGGTGGATCTTGCGGAGCGCGTGCGGGAAGATCTGCGTGAAGTTGTGGACTTCGTCGAAGGCCGGCTCGCCGACCGGGACCGCCAGGACCTTATCGTCTTCCTGGCCGCCGTCGCGCATCTCGAGCAGCCCGATCGGGCGTGAGGCGACCAGGCAACCCGGGAAGGTCGGGACGATCGTCAGCACCAGGACGTCGAGCGGATCGCCGTCCAGGGCGAGGGTCTGCGGGCAGAAGCCGTAGTCGCCCGGGTAGTAGATGGACGAATGCAACGCCCGGTCGAGCCGGAAGATGTCGAACTCTTTGTCGTACTCGTACTTGTTGCGCGAGCCTTCGGCGATCTCGACGACCACGTTGATCTCTTCCGGTTGGCGGTCGCCGAGCGGAAGGTGGAGGTAATTGCGGGGTTGCGGTGCTGGCATAGGCCGCTTGTTCGCGGCACGGGTGGCGGTCCCTCGACTCTGGTCGCTTCGCTCCCGACGCTCGGGATGACACGAAAGGTAAGGTTCCGACGCTCGGGATGACACGAAAGGTAAGGTTCCGAGGCTTGGGATGACACGGTGCGACAAGATAGGGTGCGCTCTGCATGAGCCAAGAGGGCCGCGAGGAATGAGGATGCCCTAATGATAGAAGAGGCGGAGCTCGTCATCGTCGGGTGCGGGCCGGCCGGGGGGACGGCGGCGCGGGAGGCGGCGCGGGCCGGCATTCGGACGGTGGTGCTCGAGAAGGATACGGTCGTGGGCGCGAAGCGCGTCTGCGCGGCCGGCTTGCGCCCCGGCTTCTGCGAAGAGTTCGATCTGCCGCGCTCGCTCGTGCACTGCGATACGCCCCGCTTCGCGCTCTTCGACGTGCAGGGCCGCGAGCACGACTTCGAGTTCGGTCCGGGTCATACGTCGACGCGCGAAGAGCTCGACGGCGAGATCGGCCGGCTCGCGATCCACGAAGGAGCCGACGTGCGTACCGGCATGCTCTTTCGCGGGCTCCATCGCGAAGGCGATCGCACGATCGTCGAATACGCCGACATGCAGGGCGGCGAGCGCCGCCTGATCTCGGCGCCGAACGTCTTTCTCGCGCAGGGCGCGACCGCCAAGCTCGACGACGATCCGGAGTTCGGATTCGACGGTTGGCGCGACGGCTTGCTGACCACGCTGCAGTACCGCGTCTACCCGGACAAGCCGGTCGATCCGATCGCGTACCGCACGCTCGAGCTTCATTACTATATGGCGCAGGACGGCCGGTTGATCGTCGCCTGGATGTTCCCCAAGCGCGACCACCTCGCGGTCGGCCTCGGCGTGCGCGGTAAGATGCCGGGAGCGATGCTGCGCGAAGAGCTCAACATGTTCGCCGACCGGGTCCAAGCGCGGCTCTATCCCGGCGCGAACGTGACCGTCAAACAAGAGGGGCACTTGCTCTATGGCGGCTGGCCGCGTCCGCGCGTCAGCGGCGAAGGTACGATGCTTGGCGGTACGGCCGCAGGGCTGGTCGACGCGACCAACGGCGAGGGCATCTTCGAGGCGGCCATGAGCGGCCGTCTTGCCGCCGAAGCGGTCGCGGCGACGCGCGCCAATCCGAGCGCAGCGCCCGCGCGTTACGGGAAAAACTTACAGGGGCGCTTCCACGCGCGCCTGAGTCGCCGCGTGCAACTGATGCACTTCCTGGAGAGACGACCGTCGCGCTTCGCCATCCTGTTCGAACAGCTCTCGGCATCGCCCACGTTCGCGCGGGCGCTACTGCACGAGAATCACGAGCGTACGTTCGCCGAGCGGCTGATCATGGGCGCGCAGGCGATGCAACTCTTCACCCGCGCGGCCTTCGCGCGATAGATGGCGCGATTCATCGCCGTTCGGGTCGTCCGCCTCATCGCGGTGTTGATCGCGATCGTGGTCGTCTCGTTCTGCTTCATGAAGGCGATCCCGGGCGATCCGGTCGCGATCCGGTTGGGCGATCACGCCTCGCCGGTCGAAGCGGCGGCGCTGCGCGCGTCGCTCGGCCTGGATAAGCCGGTCTACGTGCAACTCGGCATCTATCTCTGGAATGCATCGCACCTGGACTTCGGCCGTTCGATCGTCGACAACCAGGCGGTGGTCGCGAAGCTCGGTCAGTACTTCCCGGCGACCGTGGAACTCACCATCGGCGCGATGCTGGTCGCGATCGTGTTCGGCATTCCGATCGGCGTGATCGCGGCGCTCAAGTTCCGTAGTTTTATCGACGCGGCCGCGACCAGCCTGGCGTTGCTCGGCGTCTCGATTCCGGTCTTCTGGCTCGGTTGGATGCTGGTCTATCTGCTGGGGGTACTGCCCTCGCATTGGGGCTGGGATCTCTTCCCGATCTCCGGCCGCATCTCGTTGCAATACGCGGTGCATCCGGTCACGCACTTGCTGGTGCTCGATGCACTGCTCGCCGGGAACGTTCGGGCCGCCCTCGACGCGCTCTGGCACCTGGTGCTGCCGGCGTTGACGCTCGGTACGATTCCGCTCGCGATCGTCGCGAAGATCACGCGGAGCGGGATGCTCGAAGTGCTCCGCAGCGACTACGTGCGGACCGCGCGCGCCAAGGGTCTGGGCGAATGGGCGGTGGTCGTGCGGCACGCGCTGCGCAACGCGCTGGTGCCGATCCTCACGATCGTCGGGCTTCAGACCGGGCTGCTGCTCGGCGGCGCGGTCCTGACCGAGAACATCTTCGCCTGGCCCGGCGTCGGGCGGCTCGCCTTCGATGCGATCGGCAATCGCGACATGCCGGTCGTCAACGGCTGCATCATCCTGTTCGCCGCGGTCTTCGTACTCGTCAACGCACTGGTCGACATCCTGTACGCCGCCGCCAATCCGCGCATCCGGGTCGGTAGCTGATGTCGGTCGGGATCAACGAGAGCGAGTACGGCACTCTGCGCGATCTGATCCGCGATCGGTTCGGCATCTACTACGACGACTCGAAGCAGTTCTTGTTGCAGAGCCGCTTGCAGACGCGTTTGATCAAGCGGAGCTTGGCGGACTTCGCGGCCTACCTGCGGTTCTTGCAGTTCTCGCCCGAGCGCGAAGCGGAATGGGACGAACTGGCCTCGGCCCTGTGCAACAACGAGACGTACTTCTTCCGCGAACGGGCGCAACTCGACGTCCTGGCGGGCGAAGTGGTCGACGAGTCGGTGCGCTTGGGGACGCGGCTGCGGGTCTGGTCGGCCGCGTGCTCGACCGGCGAAGAGCCGTTCACGCTGGGCATGCTGTTGCTCGACGGACGGCGGATCTCGCCCTCGATGGTGACCCTGAAGGCAAGCGATCTCTCCCTCAAGGCGCTCGGCAAAGCCGCGACCGGCTTCTACCGCGAGCTCTCGTTCCGGGCGACGCCCCCCGAGATGGTCCAGCGCTACTTCAAGCCGTTCGAGAACGGGTTCTTCATCGGCGACGACGTAAAGCGCATGGTCGAGTTCTTTCGCTGCAATCTCCTCGATGGAGACGCGGTCGCCAAAGTCGGGCCCATGGATGCGATTTTCTGCCGTAACGTGTTGATCTATTTCGATAAGCCGACGCAGAAACGCGTCGCAGAGAACTTCGCGCGCGCGCTCCGCCCGGGCGGCTACCTGTTCCTCGGCCACGCCGAGTCGATCATGCGCGTGACCGATCTGTACGAGCCGGTGATCACACCCAAGGCGATCTACTATCGCCGGAAGGCGCTATGAATCAGGGAGCGGCGCCGCGGATCCGCGTCCTGATCGTGGACGACTCGGCGTTCATGCGCCGCGCGCTTACCAAGATGCTCGAGAGCGATCCGAACATCGTCGTGGCGGCGACCGCTCGCAGTGGCGAAGAGGCGATCGAGAAGGCATCACAAGTCCGGCCGGACGTGATCACGATGGACGTCGAGATGCCGGGCATCGGCGGCCTGGAGGCGGTCCGCGAGATCGCGTCGCGCCAGCAAGTGCCGATCATCATGGTCAGCGCGCTCACGCAAGAGGGCGCCGAGACGACCTTCCGCGCGCTCGAACTCGGTGCGGTCGATTTCGTCGCCAAGCCGGATGCGGCGTACGACAACATCAACGACGTCGCGCGCGACCTGGTCGCCAAGGTGCTGACGTTCGCGCAACGTGCGGTCGTGCCGCAACCCAAGCGCGCGCTCGAGATCGCCCGACCCAAGCCGCCGACGCGGCTACGGATCGCTCGGCGCGCCGGCGTCGAGTACGAATGCGTCGCGATCGGGACGTCGACCGGTGGTCCGGTCGCGCTCTCGCGCATCATCCCGCAGTTGCCGAGCACCTTCGCGACCCCGATCGTGATCGTCCAGCACATGCCGCTCGGCTTCACCCGCCCGCTCTCAGAACGTCTGAACGCCCAGAGCAAGATCGAGGTCGTCGAAGCGGCCGACGGCATGCCGCTCGAGGCGGGTCGCGCGTACGTGATCCCGTCCGGTCGCCAGAGCGCGCTCGAACGGTTTCACGGACAGACGGTCGTCCGCCTGATCGACGACGGCGGCGGTTCGTTCCACGTGCCGAGCGTCGACGTCATGATCGACGCCGTCGCCGAACGCTACGGCGCGCATGCGGTCGGCGTGATCCTGACCGGGATGGGCCAAGACGGCGTCCAAGGGCTGCGCAAGCTCAAGGCCCGCGGCGGCTACGTGATCGGCCAGGACGAGCAGAGCTGCGTCGTCTATGGGATGCCGCGCGCCGCCGAGAAGGCCGGCCTGGTCGATCGGGTGCTTCCGCTTGCCGAGATTCCGGGCGCCCTCTGCGACCTGACCCGCACCGTCTTCGCGGAATCTTAACAATGCGTACGTTGCAAGAGGCCGCAGGGGTAGGACCGCTGTGGAAAACCTGTGAATAGCGGTGGAGAAGCGCAGGGCCGGGCCGGGCGCATCGAGGAGCCGAACGTGAAACTGGAGCAGGGCCCGCGCCGATACATCATCGGTGGGCTGGAGCTCTCGCGGGAAGAGATCGTCCACAAGTATTTGCATCTGGTCAAATACGTCGCTGGCCGTATCTCCGTGAATCTCCCTCCGAACGTCGAGATCAACGATCTCATCAACGACGGTATTCTCGGCTTGATCGATGCGATCGAGAAGTACGACGACGCCCGCGGCGTCAAGTTCGAGACGTACGCGATCACCCGTATCAACGGCGCTATTCTGGACGCACTGCGTTCGCTCGATTGGGTTCCGCGAGCCGTGCGCCAGCGCGCGCGCGAGCTGGAGCGGACGAATCAAGCCCTTGAAATCGAACTTGGCCGCGCGCCGCGACCGGACGAAGTCGCCGAGCGCATGGGCCTCACGCCGAAAGAACTCGATCAACTGCTCCAGCGGGTGCGCGGTACCTCGGTGCTCTCGCTCGAGGAGTTCTTGCCGAACGAGAGGGGCTACGAGATCCCGCTGGTCGACACGCTCAAGGACGACGAACATGACGTCACGAGCGAAGTCGAACAGCGCGAGGTCCGCAACTCGTTGGTCGAGGCCGTCGAGGGTCTGCCGCCTCAAGAGCGGACCGTGATCGCGCTCTATTACTTCGAGGGCCAGACCCTCAAAGAGATCAAATCGGCGCTCGGCGTCTCGGAGTCGCGGGTCTCGCAGATCCACGCCCAGGCCGTGATCCATCTGCGTCAGCGCCTGCGCGAACTGCGCACCGACCTGGGCTACCGTGAGGGCGATCCGAACGTGAAGCAGAAATACCTCAGGAAGCCGCCACCCCCGGCCGACGTGTAAAGGAAGAGGCGTCACATGGCCATTCGACCCGCCGATCTCCAACTCGCATATCTGGCCGCCCCGCAGAACTCGGCCGTTGCGAGCCAAGCCCAGAACGGTCCGCAGATCGCGCAACAGGCCGCTCAGGCCGCTTTTGCCGCGCAGGTCCGCGAGCGCGAGGAATCGATTCTGGAGAGCCAGGCTCTCGAAGGGAACGTCGTGCGCTCGCGCGACGATGAACCGCAAGAACAGCCGCATCCCGAAGGCCGCGAACGGCGTCAAGCCGACGGCGAAGCCGCACCGACCACCGGGCTCGGACTCTCCGGCGACGGCGAGCATTTCATCGACGTCACCGCGTAGGCCGTCGTGTCCTCGATAGATCCCGCGCTGGCCGCCGCGCAGTCGTTGTCGCTCGCGGTCGATGCGGCGATCGCCGACGCGACCCTCAATCTTGGCGCGGCCGGCGAAGCCATTTCCGCGCAACTCCAGGTAGGCGATCTCTTCTCCGCGATCGTCCTCGCGCCGCAGGGCGGAACCGACCTGCTCGAGATATTCGGCCAACCGGTGGCGGCGCAACTTCCGCCCGGGATCCATCCCGGCGAGACGATCGTGCTGCAGGTCAACGGTTTCGACGGCAACCGCATCCTGGTCAGCAACTTGGGCGTCGCCGATCCGCAGAATCCGCCCGATCTCGCGCAGGTCGTCGTGCCGCAACCGGCGCCGGACGAACCCCGGGTCGTGGCGACGCTGACGACGATTCCGCAGCCAGCACCTCGGGAGCTGACGCTGCCGCCGACCGCGCCGCCGCGCGAGGTGTTCGTGGCCGCATCGGTGCGCCCGGCGCCTTCGACGCCGCTGCCGCCCGCCGACGATCCGATCTTCGAGATCGGGGTCGGGCCGACGCCGCCGGGCGGTGACATCGAAGCGCGCATCGCCGCGACCCGGACCGCGCCGCTCGGACCGCCGCAGTTCGCGCGCACGCCGACCGTGCCGATCTCGACCCGCATCGTCCCCTCGGTCGCGCCGCGGATCGCGCGCGCCCCCCAGAGCGTCCCGCTGGCGGCATTGCTGACGCCGCGCGTCCGGATTCCGCCCGCCGCACGGATCGCGACGCCCGAGCAAGTCCACACGGTTGCGGTCGGAGATGCGGCGCAGAAGCTCCTCGCGCGCATCCGCGTTCCGCAGACGTCGTTCGCGCTCGCGGCCGCGCGCATCGCGAACGACGCGGTCGCCTCGATTCCGCGCGCGTTCGGCCGGCTCGAAGCCGCCCTCCCGCGCGATCTTCCCACGGCCGCACTTCCCCTGCGCGCACTGCTCTCGTTCGTCTCGAAATTCGATCTCTCGAATACGAGCGCGCTGCCCGAACAGATCGCAGCGTTCGTCTCGCACGTGGTGGACGGCGCCGAAGCTAAACTCGCCGACGCCCTGGTCGCGCATCGCGATGCCGACACGCCGACCGCTGCGCCCCCCGCCCGTGCCTCCGCAGCGACGGGTGCGATGGCGCGCGCGGTGGAGCGGGTCGCCGCGTTCGATTTCGATCTGAAGAGCGCGCTCGCGGCGCTCGCCGAGTCGCCCCAGAGCAACGCGTCGCCGGAACTCGCGCGAGCGGTCGCCGATGCGATCACGACCGCGACCGGCGTGCAGTTCGCCGCACTCTCGAATATCGCCACCGATCCGAGCGCGATCTCGATCGCGCTACCCGCGTTCTTCCATGAGGGCGGCCGGCCCGCGCAGTTGCACGTCGATCGGGACGCGCCGGGTGGTCGTCACCGACTCGATGCGGATAACTTCCGGATCGGCTTCGTGCTCGACACCGCGTCGCTCGGCACGATCGCCATCGACGTCGAGACGGTCGGGCGGATCGTGCGCGTCGACGTGCGGACGGAACGCGCGCATGCGGCCGACCGTATCAAGGGAACGCTGCCGGATCTGCGTGCGCGCTTCGAGCAGCTCCGCTATCGGGTCGCGGCCATGACGGCCGGCATCTTGCAACCGCGGGCGCTTCCGGCAGAGACCCAGCCCGTGCCGCCGCCCGAGCCCCCGGTGCCGGAGCCGACCCGGACGCGCGGACTGGATCTGCAGGCGTGAGCTTCTTCGATTTCCGCAAGGGCAAGAGCGGGCGTAAGACGGCCGCGGCGCTCCACTACGATCCGGTCGGGAGCGAACCGCCCGAGGTGCTGGCGACCGGTCGCGGGATGACCGCCGACGAGATCGTCAGGATCGCCAAGGAGCACGACATCCCGCTCTACGAGGACGCCGGGCTGGTCGAAGCCCTCGCCCGCCTGGACTGCAGCGCGCATATCCCGCGGGAACTCTACGCGGTGGTGGCCGAGGTCCTAGCCTACGTCTATCGGGTCGACGCGGAGCGAAAGGCAGGCTGAAGAAAAATGCTCCAATCGAACAGGAGTTCGATTGGAGTGCTAGGAAAGGGGGATTCCGATGAGTTGGTTGACGCGCCTTCGGGCCTCATTCGGAAAAGCGCGGGAGTCCCTCGCCGGGGTTCAGTCCCTCGGCAAGGAGCGCCGTCCCGTCGATGCCGAGTTCTGGGACGACCTCGAGGAGCAGTTGATCCTCGCGGACTTCGGCGTTCCGACCACCGAGAAAATCGTCGGCGGTCTCAAAACCGTCGCCAAACAAGAACTCTGGAAGACCAGCGACCAAGTCGTCGCGCGGTTCCGGAAGGACGTCGAAGGCTTCCTGACGTTGCCCAACCCCGGTCTGGATCTGGCGCACGCGCCGGCCGTCGTGCTGGTGGTCGGCGTCAACGGCTCGGGCAAAACCACGACTATCGGCAAGCTCGCGACCGCGTTGCGCGGTCAAGGCAAACGCGTATTACTGGTCGCGGCAGATACCTTCCGCGCTGCCGCGGCCGAGCAACTCGGGATCTGGGCCGAGCGGAGCGGAAGCGAGATCGTGCGCGGTGTCGAGGGCGCCGATCCGGCCGCCGTCGTGTTCGACGGTATCGCCGCAGGCAAGGCGCGCAAGGTCGACGTGATCCTGGTCGACACCGCCGGCCGCTTGCAGACCAAGACCAACCTGATGGAAGAGCTGAAGAAGATGCGTCGCGTGATCGAGCGCGAACTCGGCGCGCCGCCGGTCGAGACGCTCCTCGTCGTCGACGGCACGACCGGCCAGAACGCCGTCTCGCAAGCGCGCCTCTTCAACGAAGCGACGGCCCTGACCGGGATCGTCGTCACCAAGCTCGACTCGACCGCCAAGGGCGGTGTGCTGGTCGCGATCGTCGACACGCTCGAGATTCCGATCAAGTTCGTCGGTCTCGGCGAGACCGCCGACGCACTGCGCCCGTTCGCGCCGGCCGAGTTCCTAGAAGCGCTCTTTGACGAAAACATCGCTCCCGTGTAATTTGTGTGCCACCCCCTTGGCACTTCGCTATGTTTGAGTGATAGGGATAACGGAACCAGTGACTTCCAAGAAAGAGAGTACGACGATGGCAGCGCAGGATGAACGGCAAGTCGCCTTAGGCAACGCCCTAGCTCAGATCGAGAAGCAGTTCGGCAAAGGCTCGATCATGCGGATGGGCGATTTCCAGGAGAGAATGGCGTACGACGTCGTTCCGACCGGATCGATCGCTTTGGATCTCGCCCTCGGTATCGGCGGATTGCCGCGCGGCCGGGTGGTCGAGATCTACGGCCCGGAATCGAGCGGTAAGACGACCCTAGCATTGCACGCGATCGCCGAAGCCCAGAAGATGGGTGGTACGGCCGCGTTCGTCGATGTCGAGCACGCGCTCGATCCCAACTACGCCGCCGCGCTCGGCGTCGACTTGGAGAATCTGCTCGTCTCGCAGCCGGATACCGGCGAACAGGCCCTCGAGATCGCCGAGATGCTGGTCCGCAGCAACGCGGTCGACGTGGTCGTGGTCGACTCGGTCGCCGCACTCGTCACCCGCGCAGAACTCGAAGGCGATATGGGCGATGCCCACGTCGGCCTGCAAGCGCGCCTGATGTCACAGGCCCTGCGCAAACTCACCGCCTGCATCTCGCGCAGCAAGACGGTGATGATCTTCATCAACCAGTTGCGCGAAAAAGTGGGTGTCATGTTCGGCAGCCCCGAGACCACCTCGGGCGGCCGCGCGCTCAAGTTCTACGCCTCGGTCCGTTTGGACGTACGCAAACTCGAGCAGATCAAGGTCGGCACCGACGTGGTCGGTTCGCGGACGCGCGTCAAGGTCGTCAAGAACAAGGTCGCACCGCCGTTCCGCCAAGCCGAGTTCGACATCACCTATGGTCGTGGCATCAGCAAGATGGGTTCGATCCTCGACGTCGCGCTCGAGCAGAACATCGTCGGCAAGTCCGGCTCGTGGTACACCTACGGCGACAACCGCATCGGTCAGGGCCGCGAGAATGCCAAGGCGTTCCTCGAAGAACGGGCCGACATGGCGGGCGAGATCGAGTTGAAGATCCGCGAAGCGCTCTCGCTCACGGTCTCCACCAACGGTCACGCCGAAAAGGTCGCGATCGCTCCGGAGTAACTCCGTGGCAACCGCATGGGTCTCGGCGTTGCGGATGATCGCGCGTCAGAGACTTACGCAGACGCAAGTCTGGCAGCGGCTCGAACGTCGCGGCTACGAAGACGAAGAGATCCGCGCGGCGGTCGAACGCTGCCGCGCGGAAGGTCTGCTCGACGACGCGCTCTTCGCGCAACTCTACGTCGCCGGTACGCGCAAGGCCGTCGGCAACGCGCGCCTGGTCGCACAACTCGTCCGCAAGGGCATCGACCGCGACGCCGCTTCGCACGCCGTCGGCACCGGCGATCGCGACGAGCCCACCCGTTGCGGCGACGCGCTCGGCAAGCTGCTCCGAATGAAGCCCGAGACGAGTTACCCCAGCGCCGCTCGAGCTCTCGAGCGCCTCGGTTTCCCGACCGCGCTCATCTACCGCCAACTCCGCGAACACGCCGCCATCCACGGCCCGCTCGCCGGCATCGAGTTGGAGTAGCATCCTGTAGCACGGACGCACCCCTCCGGCACAGCTCGCCGTCGCGGGAGCGTACCTCGCTGTCACGGGAGTGCATCTCTCTGGCACGGGAGCCCATCTCGCTGTCATCCTGGCCTTGACCCGGTTTCGTGGACTCCAAGATAAGACTCACATGGTG
>JBEPVY010000062.1:0-12832 GCA_041690835.1 Vulcanimicrobiota bacterium
TTTGCGCCCCCTACCCCCGGCCGGGGGTTTGGTCGCGGCCCGCGGGTACAATGTCGCCTCACCCCGAGACCCCTCCAAGCCACACCGGGGCTACGTCCCGGAGTCGCCTCCAAGGTGGAAGACGTACTTCACGACCAGCCGGTCCAGGGTCGTATATTCGGCAGGGGTACCGAAATTGACGAACAGCTCGTCGCCGCCGCGGAAGCGCTTGTGAAAGGCGGCTGCGATATTGGTGCCCTGCTGCGGCGAGAACCCGCCGATCCCGTTGATCGATCGGAGCGAGAACGTCATGTTCGAATCCGGTCCGAGGTTGACGCCAAGCGAGATACGTCGCAGCCACTGCGACTCGAGCACCCCCGTGTCGCGATCGCGCTCGTAGGTGCCGTCGTACTCCATCCCGAGCGAGAGCGTCTTGTCGAGCGGGCGCGAGTGCGAGACGGTGTATAGGTGCACGTAGTCGCTGCCGAAGGTCCCCCAGCCGGCGCTGACGTCGATCGGGGTCGGCGTTCCGTCGCGATAGCCGATCGGCACGAACGCCAGATTGAACGGCTCGCCGACGCCGTTGCGATAGCACGGATAGCCGGTGTAGTAGCTGAAACCGACGGTCGGGCCGGAGCAGTCCGCGTTCTGCGTGATTTCGTAGCCGCGCAAGAGGCCGACCTGCGGACCCGCTCCATTGATCGAGAACCCGTTGTTGAAGGTCGCGTTGAAGAAGGCGCCGGTATCCGCTTGATGGACCGCGCCCGAGCGATCGAAGAAGCGATCGCCGGCGAGGAAGAGCGTCCAGTTCTTCACCCCCTTGGTCGAGCCGTTGAAGTTGAAGAAGCTGTTGAAGCCGTGGATATCCGAGTTGGTCGTGAACCCGTCGAGCGGGCCATAGTTCGGCGTGACGTCATCGTACCCGATCATCCCCTCCCAGTTCGGCCTGTGCACGTCGACAAAGCCATTGGTCGACTGCGCGGCGCCGTTGGGGAGATAACTCCCGGTCTCGACCGAGTGCCCGAGCGACCAGACCAGGCCGGTATGCAGGTTTCGACCGGCGACGCCGGCCTCGGTGGTGTTGTCGGTCCCCGCGAGCGAGTGATGTGCGAACACGCCGTCCGACCAGTACATGAACGTGCGATCCGGCAAGAGATGTTTGTAGCCATAGGCGATGTCGTCGAACGTGTTTCCGGTCGTCTGGTCGTAGCCGCGGAAGTGGAGCACGCCGAAGGATTGCTTGCCGAACGAACCTTCGATCTTCTCGCCGGTATCGAACGGCCCGACTCCGGGAGAGTAGAAAACGCTGTTGGGCGCGTTCAAGAAGCCACCGACCGGCGAGACGTTCGCGCCGCTGATGAACGCGGCGCCCTGCGAGAAGAATGGCCGGTACTCTTGGAGCGCGCGCCGGAACTCTTGCGGCGCGATGGTCTGCTGATCGATCTCGACGTTGGAGAAATCGGGCGCGAGCGTGCCGACGAAGTTGATCGTCGACGTGATCGGATACGAAAGATCGAGCCCGGCGACGCGCGCGTTCTGCGGGAGAAACCGGCCGTCGCTCTGCGCGAAGAGCGCGCGATCGTGTCCGACACTGCTCAAGCCGTAGACGTCCAGGCGCGGCTTCGGACGCGAAGCCGCCGCACCGCCGCTCAGCTTGAGGCCGGTCAGCGCCGGATAGAACCGCGGATCCGTGAAGTTCGGCCACTGGCCGACCGGACCGTCCTGCATCAGCCCATCGAAGGCCCACGAGTAGTGCTCGTTGATCGACGCGATCGAGCGCATGAAGTTGAAGCGCCAGTGCTGATCGGAGCCAGGCGAGAGCCGCATGATGTTGAGCGGGATGATCATGACGGCGGTATAGCGGCCCGGCCCGACCTTCGCGGCGGCTCGCCACTGCGGGCGGTAACGGGCGTTCTCGTTGGCCTGCTGGTAGCGAACCCCGGCCGGAGTCGTCTCGAAGAAGTAGACCTGGGACGAGGCCCCGCTCGAGTCGATCCCGATCGCCACGAAGTCGTCCAGGCCGAAGCCGACGTCGTTGGTGGTCTGGCCGGCCAGGATCGGGTGATCCGGCTGCTCGGCTTCGAAACCAACGTACAGGTTGGTGTCGTCATAGAGCAGGTAGACGGTCGTCGCATCGGTCGCCTTCCCTCGGGTGGTCAGGTCTTGGAAGCCTCCGACGTCTGGGAGCTTGCCTGCCTGCCAGGCCGGATCACTCAGGCTCGGGTCCAGGGGGAGCGGGTGGGCCGCGCGGACCGCCGGGAACGACCCTGAAAAGGACGTGGCCGCTCGGGCCGCCGCCGCGAAACTCGCGGCGGTCAGGAGCGTAAGGAAGGCGAAGAGGGTCAGGCGCATTGCGGTTTCGAGCGTCCCGCAAGGCGACGGCGCCCGTCTTGAGAAAAGCATCAAACTATTCTCGCGTGGAGCAACGGTCTATGAGCCTCTATCAATTCGGTCCCTTCGAACTCGATGCGCAGCAACTGTTGCTCTCCGTCGGCGATGTTCCCGTTGCCCTCGGTCCGAAGGTCGTCGAGACCCTGCTCGCCCTGCTCGAACACCCGGGCGAAGTGCTCTCCAAGGCCGCCCTGCTCGATCGCGTGTGGCCCGACGGTTTCGTCGAGGAGGCCAATCTTGCGCAGAACATCTACGTGCTTCGTAAGACCCTGCGCGCGCACTGGGACGCCGATGCGATCCTGACGATCTCGCGCCGCGGCTACCGTTTCGTCGGCGAGGTCCGTCTGGCGGAACGCCCGCATGCCGAACCGGTCGCGATCTCAAGCGTCCTCAATGCCGAACCGGTACGCCCGAACATGCTGCGTCGCTGGCTCGCGGTCGGCGCCGCGTCGGCCGCTTCGATCGTGCTCGCGATCTTCGCCATCGCGACCAGCTCGAGCGCGCATCGGGTCGCCGACACATCGCAACTCTCGCCCAAAGGCGCGCGGATCTATGCGATCGGGCGGTACTACTGGAACACCCGCACCAGATCCGGGGTGGAGAAGAGTCTCGCATACTTCGGCCAAGTCGTCGACACGGACCCGCACGACGCGCGCGGCTACGCGGCGCTCGCCGATGCGAACGCGATAACGGGCGACTACGGATATGGCAAGCTCAAGCCGGCCGTCTACTTCGCGCGCGCTCGCGCGTATGCCGGGAAGGCGCTCGCACTCGATGCGAACTCGGCCGAGGCATACGCCGTTCTCGGCATGCTCGACACGCTCGACATGAAGACCAAGAAGAGCGTGCGGGCGCGCGGAATCGCGAATCTCCGTCGCGCGATCGCGCTCGATCCGTCGTACGGGCCCGCCCATCAGTGGTACGGCACCGCGCTGCTCGAGAACGGCCGAGCTCACGACGCCTTGCGCGAACTGCAGACCGCGGCCGATCTCGATCCGCTCTCGATCTCGACGACCGTCTGGTTGAGCGAGGCCGCCTATCTCGATCGCCGGTATGACGAAGCGATCGCCTACGCGCATCAAGCGATCGATCTCGCGCCCCAACGCCCGGACGTATGGCAGAACCTCGGCGAATCGTACGAGGGCCGCGGCGACTACGCGCAGGCGATCGCGACCTATAAGATCTTTGCGGGCAAATGCGCGAGCTGCCCGAGCCAGGCGGCGGCGTTGCTCGCACACGCGTATGCGGTGCGGCACGACATGCCGCAGGCACTGGCGGCGCTCGCCAAAGCACAGGCGGACCCGAGCCCGGCCTCGCCCGCCGATATCGCGACCGCGTTTGCGGCGATCGGCGAGCGGACCTCGGCATTCTCGTGGTTGGACCGCCTGCACGGCTATCCGCGCGCGATGATCGCGCTCGATCCGCGTCTGGACGTGATCCGCGGCGACGCTCGCTTCCGCGACTTCCTCCAAAGCCCGGCGTAGAGCACTCCCGCTTGTCGCTCTTCTCGGAACTGACCGTGCGGCCGGAGATCGCCCGCTCCGGCGCCGCCCATCTGCGCGCCGTCATGGAGACCGGTACGGTACCGCGTCGCACCAAAGAGCTGTGCGCGCTGATGGTCTCGTGGCTGAACGCCTGCGAGCATTGCGTGAGCGCACACCAGGATTACGCGCGCGAACTGGGCGTCTCGCAGACGCAATTGGACGCGCTCTTCGACTACAATCGATCGCCGGAGTTCGACGATGCCGAGCGGGCCGCACTCTCTGCGGCGGTCGCTCTGACGCGCGAACCGCGCGCGCTTCCGCCGGCGGTGCGCTCGGCGCTCGAGGCGCATTACGACGAAGGGCAGCGCGTCGAGATCGTCTCGACGATCGGTCTCTTCAACTACCTCAACCGTAGCTCGAACGCGCTCGCCTAGCTTTTGGCGATGCGCGCGAGCACGCGCTCGACTTTCACCACGCGCGTGCCGCTCATGCGATCGTGTAGCAGGATGCGTCGCCAGATGATGCTGAGCATCATGATGAGCCACCAGAGCGTGCCGACGACGACCGCGCGCCAGATCGCGCGCCAAGGACTGACGCGCCGAAAGTCCGCCGTCACGACGCGCAGGCCCGCGATCATCATGCCGAAGGTCTGGCCGGTGACGGCGATCAGCACGGCGAGATAGACCGGGAACCAGAGAAGGAAGCCGAGTCTCAGGATGCGGTTCTGGATCGCTTCGAACATGTCGAGGGTCTGTTGGTACTGGCTCGGTGCGACGGCTTGCATCGGGGCGGGGGTGGCGGTGGGCGCTGCCGTTGCTGTCGTTCGTCCCTCGACTCTGGTCGCTTTGCTCCCGACGCTCGGGATGACAAGAGGAGCGCCGTTCGCTTTCGCGAGGGGAGCGACGCGTGCTTTCGTGAGGGGGGCCGTCTTCGTTTTTGCGAGAGGGATGCTGATGCCCGCTTCTGCCAGGTCGGCGGCGACGTCCGCTCGTTCGCGGCCGGTGGCCGCGGCTTCCGAGGCGCTGAAATGGACCGCGTTCTTGGGGAAGTGGAGCACATTGAGGCCGAACGAGACCATGATCGCGACGACCACCACGACGTCGATCGCGTAGGCGGTGAAGCGGCGCCACCAGCCGGAGCAGTCCTTGACGTCGACCTTTGCCGAGCCCGGCGTCGGCAACGCCGGCGGCTCTTCGGGCGGCGATTCGCGCAAGAACCATTCTTCGGCGACCGTGTAGGCGTGCGAAGCGACGAAGCGCTGCAGCGAGGCGATGCGCGCCGTCGCGTAGGGTTCGGAGCCGAGCCAGGTGCCCCACTTCAGGACCGAGTCGCCCGCGATCTCGCGCGCCTGTTCGGCAAACGCGTTCGTGTCGACCTTGCGCCCGAACTCGTGGAACTCGGCGACCGCGATCGCGCGCAGCGCCGCCTCGAACGAGCCGCAGACGAGCAGGCCGACCTTATCGCAGGTGAACGTACAGCGGCGCAGCCACGGGCCGAACAGCACCGCGACGAACGGGTTCTCGCGACCGTTGACGCTCAGCAACGAGAGATAGCGCGTGTGGCCGGCCGCGATGTGCCCGAGTTCGCGCCCGATCATGAAGGCCAGTTCGTCGTCCTCGAACTCTTCGATCCAATGCGACGAGATGATCAACGAGTACGGCTCGCCGAAGCCGAGCGCGGCGACCGGCACATAGTTGTCTTCGCGCACGAAGATCAGCGGCATCGGGATCTCGAGGGTCGCGCAGGCACGCTTGACGATCGAGAAGACGCGCGGATATTGCCGTTCGTGGATCATCACCGAGGAGCCGATCAACCGGCCGCGCGCGAGCGTGATGTAGAGCATCGCGCCGACCAGGAACAGCGAGACCTGGGCCGGTCCGATCGATTCGTGCAGTACCGCGGCCGCGACCAAGGCCGCCGGAAACGCCAGCGGCAGGGTCAGCCAGAAGGCTACGCGTTCTTGAGGATCGCGAAGCGAGGACGGTCCTTCGAAGAGGTAGTGCACTCGGCTTTCTCGTTCGTGGCGGCGCCGCTTTCCTCTACCGGCGGTGCGAGTTTGATGCCGCGGCCACCATTGCGTTTGACCACGTACATCTCGTGATCGGCGGCGCGGATCAGTTCGGCCGCGGTCCGGCCCGCCGGCGGATGGACGGCGATCCCGATCGAGGCGTTCATGCGGAAGGACGCGCCCGTGATGGTGAAGCGCTCGTCGAAGGATGCAAGGATCTTGCGGGCCGCTTCGACCGCATCTTCGTCGCTCTGCAGATCTTCGAGCACGATCACGAACTCGTCGCCGCTCGGGCGGGCGACCGTATCGGAGGAGCGGACTTGGCGTTCGAGTCGGCGACCGACCTGTTCGAGCAGTTCGTCGCCCGCCGGGTGACCGTAGCGGTCGTTGACGTGCTTGAAGTCATCGAGGTCGAGGAAGAGCACGGCGCACCGGGTGTGGGTCCGTTCGGCGCGCGTCAGCGCACCGCGCAGGCGCTCTTCGAGCAGGGCGCGATTCGGGAGTTTGGTGAGCGAGTCATAGTGCGCGAGATGTTGGAGTTCGGCTTCACGCTGCTTCTGGGCGGTGATGTCGACCAGGCTGCCGACTTGGGCGATGGCCGTGCCCTCACCGTCATAGATGGTGCGCAGGCGCTCGCGGACCATTCGCTGGGCGCCGTCGGCGCGGACGATGCGGTGTTCGCAGGCATAGCCTTCGCCGTTGATCTCGCCGAGCGAGATGGCGCGCGAGACCGCTTCGCGGTCCTCGGGATGGTCGAACGCGCGCACGTCGATCAGGCCGACGTCGCCGTCGAGCCCGAGCAGCTGTGAGAGTCCGCCCGAGACGGTCAGCCGGCCGTTCGAGAGGTCGCGATGCCAGGAGCCGGAGCCGCTCTGGCCTTCGGCCTCGGCGTAGGCTTCGAGACGGGTCCGCGCGTCATCGTCGGTCGCGCGTGCGGCCGCGCAACCGACGACGCCGGCGATCGCACCGTCCGGTGCGACGAGGGGGTCGAGGCGGATCCCGTAGGCCCGGCCTTCGATGATCGTGTCGAAGTTGATGGGTTCGCCTTCGAGGGCCCAGCGATGGGCGACGACGGCGATTCCGAACGGATCGTGAGGGTTCCAGAGCCCACCCACCTCGAGGGGTTGCTGCTCCGGTTCCACATGGAGCAGATCGCGCAACCGAGCCGTTAGCGACGTGATCTGCAGGGTCCGATCGGTAACCCAGACGAGTTCCCGGTCTTGGTACATGGATGGAGTCCTCCGAAGTGAGTGGGCCTGGTGACTCTATGCTAGGCCCCCGGGCACTCTCCGGGCATCCGTGGAAACCCCTAATTGTGCTAGAGTCGTCGTAATGAGTATCCGTGGGGGTGAGCTGCCCGCGATGATCGGCCGCTCTTCAGAGCTGGCCGCTCTTCAGGTGCGGGTTGACGGACTCTCCGGGGGTGCGGGCGCAATTGTGGTGGTCTCGGGCGAGGCCGGCTCGGGCAAGACCCGGCTCCTCGAAGAACTGCTGTCCGGCCTCAAGGCCCCGACCGTCCAGGCCTTGGCCTCGGTCTACGACTACGCCCAGGCGCCCTACGCGCCGATCCGGGACCTGCTCGCGGCGCTCGATGCCCGGGCTCCCAAGATGCTTGCGAAAGACGAAGCGCTCCGGGCCGCGCTCGAGCCGATCCGGGCGCTCGGCGACGCCGGCGCGAGCGGAGATCCGCAGGCCGCCCGTCGTCGCGCGCTCGATGCGGCCGTCGAAGCGATCGGCAAGTACGCGACCGCCGCACCGCTGGTGCTCGCGATCGAAGACGTGCAGTGGATCGATCAAGCCTCGGCGGACGTGCTGCTCCATCTCTCGGCGCAGGTCGAACGATCGCGCTTGGTGCTTGCGCTTACCTATCGGACGAACGACGACGCGGAGAGCGATGCGGGACGGGATCTGGTCGCGCGCTTCGCCCGTCGCGCTCGTGGCGGCCAGATCGCGTTGCGCGCGCTCTCGGAGCCGGACGCGCGGGCATTGGTGGATGCGGCCGCGAGCGCGGACGTCGACCCGGCGACGCGACGTTCGATCTGCGAACTCGGCGATGGAAACCCGCTCCTGCTGCTCGAGCTGACCGAACACGCCGTCGATGCCCCCGGCGGCGGCGACGCCCTGCCGCTCTCGCTTCAAGCGATCGTCAACGAACGCATCGCGGCCTTCGAGCGCGACGAACGCTACGTTCTTCAAGTCGCGGCGCTCCTCGGCGAGTTCGACGTCGAGACGCTGGTCGAGGTCGCAGGTTCCGATCGCGATACGGTACTAGGGTTGCTTCGACGAGCGCTCTTAAAGCGCGTGTTGATCGAAGCCGTCGCACCGCGTGCGATCTACTCGTTCCGCCACGCACTGATCCGGCGGGCCGTCTCCGACCAACTGCTGGCGGCCGAACGCACGGAGTTACACGCGCACATCGCCCGTCTGCTCGAATCGCGTGGGGCCGTTTCGGCGGCCGTCGCGCAGCATTACGAACTTGCCGGCGAAGGCCGCCCGGCGCGCAGGGCGTACGTGCTTGCCGGCGATCAAGCCATGGCGGCGCTGGCGTTCAGCGATGCTGCCGACGCATATCGGCGCGCGATCGAGGCGTGCGCGATCGACGATGAGGCGATCGACATCGCCTGGGAGTTCGTCACCGCATCGAATCTTTCGGTCAACCGGCCGGAGCACATCCGTCTGCTCGAGATCCTTTGCGCGTACGCGATGGAGGCAGGCGCGCGCATAACGGCCGCGCGCCTGCGGATCGAGATCGCGCGCTGGTGTTTTACCGCCGGCGACGACGACCTGGGTGCGGATGCGGCCGCGCGTGCCTACGAGATCGGCGAAAGCGTCGCCGATCGAGCCGTGATGTTCGATGCCGCCGCGCTTGCCGCGTGGTATCTCGCTCATCTGCGTCGGCTCGACGAAGCCGGCCTATGGCTTACCCGTGCCTCCGGGCACATCGATGCGGGGACCCCGCGCTCCCTATCGTGGTTCTACGAGGCCCGGGCGGCCGTCGACGTCCATTCGGGCGCCTGCAAGACGTGGCGCGAGGATCTCGAGAAAGGCATCGAGGTCTCGATGACGATGCATTTCAGCCTGGCCCTACGACGCATCGATTCCGCGACTGGGCTAGCGCTGGCGTCGAACCTCGATGATTTCGAATTCGCCCGCTCGTGTCTGGAGCGGGCCGAAAAGCTTGCGGCCGACAACGGCTCGTCGGCATGGGCGCTCTCTTCCATAAACGCCTACGTCAACTACATGTTGGGAGACCTCGTGGCGGCTCGGCGGGCGCTTCTCGTAGGCTTTGCGGAGGCCGGCGATAACCTGAACATCACGTGCATGCTCGCGCGCACCGGCATTCCGGTCGCGCTCCGTCTCGGTGACGTCGATCTGCTGCGCCGCTGTATCAACGAGAACATCCTCGACTTCGCGTACCAGTCGTCCTCACCACAGGTCTTCGGCCCGGTCGCGGCAAGTTTTGCAGAGAAGCTGGTCGCCGACGGGCGTCGCGCCGAGGCCGCGACGTTGATCGCGCGAACGGTCGCACGCATCGACCGCGCGGGCAACAATCTCGCGATCTGCGCGGACGTAGCGCGCTTTCGCGTGACCGACGCGAAGCTCGCCGTGAGAGACATGCTCGAGCGGCTCGCGCCTTCGAGCCGTTCGGGAAGCGCCGTGCTGGCGCTGTTCGACGCCTACTTCGCTGCGGGTGACGAACGCCGGCGTCGTGCGAGCGCCGCCGCGGACGGATTCGAGGAGTTGAACTGGCCGCTCTGGCAGGCGGAAGCGCTGGAGCTTGCGGGCGATGCCTCCGCCGCCCGCGAGATCTATACGCGGTGCGGCGCGATCGTCGACAAGCAGCGTCTGGATGCACAACGCGGCGCAGGCGAGATTCCGGGCGGACTATCGCGTCGGGAGTGGGATGTCGCCCAGCTCGTCGCGCAAGGCAAGTCGAACCGTTCGATCGCCGAGGCGCTGGTGCTCTCCGAGCGCACGGTCGAAAACCATATCGCCTCGATCTTCAACAAGCATTCTTTACGCTCGCGTGCTGAGATCGCGAGCTTCGTCGCACGGGAAGAACGGCTCCCGCTCGCCAAGTAGCGAGCGAGCCGTACCTCGCGAACCTTCTCTAGAAAAGGGGTCCTACTATGATTCCAAGCGCGATCCGATTCTACGAACGAACCGGTGGCCCGAACCCCCCGCCCGGCGGGGACAATGCGGAGCCCGAAGAGGCCGGCGCGGAAGCGGAATAGGAACCCACGTGGCCCCGGTGAGAACCGGGGCCATCCTTTTCTAAAAGGTCTCGTCGCCGGTCGGCTCGATCGGTTTGGCGTGATTGAGCGATTGCCTGAGCTGCTGGCCGGCTCGGTAGATGCTCAAGCGCAGCCGGTTGATGCCGCCGACCGGGCGGAAATCGGTGGTGCTGTGCCAGGGCGAGAATGCCAGGTTCTCTTCGCAGAACTTCTGCTGCGCCGGCGAGTCGAACGTCTGCTTCGGGATCTGGATGAAGGCGGCATCGACGAACGGTGCCTTCGTCTCATCCCACAACGAACTCGCGCTCTCCACGAGCATCCTCTCGGGATCGGTGCGGGGCTGCAGCTGCAGTTCGTAGCACGCGTCGCCGCGGTGCAGATCGGCGATCATCTGCGCGCGCAGCGCATTCGGATCGGTCGAACCGGCCGGAACCGCACCGAGGCGGTTGGGCGTCGGGCATGGTATCGGGCGCGTCGCGAACTTCACGTAGGTCGATCCGAGCAGATACGGCGACATCGAGAAATAGCGTTGCGTGAACATGTTGTCGACGTTATGCGATGCGGTCTCGGCGATGATCTTCCCCACGGCCGGGTGAGCAGCGAGGAACGCGCGCGCCGTACCGTGGAGAAGCGCGAGCGCGACAGCTTCGTAGCTCGCGGCATCCGGCGAGAAGAACACCGGATTGTTGATCATCACGAAGTCTTGCGTGCGGCGCTCGTCCGGAATCAGTTTCGGGCCGTCGACGCCGACGAGTTTGATCGCCATGCCGCGCCCGTCCGGTACGCGGTCGGCCTGGCGGACCGGCGCGCCGTTCGACATGCGGATCCAGGCGCGAAACGTCTGCGGCTTTGCGAAGACGCCGAACTTCAGCGCCGCCGGAAGATCCGGATCGATCCGAACGGTCGCTTTGACGCAGCCCTGACCCTTGGCATGGGCATCGCGCGGCGCCGGCCGGACCCCGGCCGCGAACTCGCGCTCGACGATCGTGTGAAAAGTCCGCATCGTGGACGCGATCGCGGCCGCCTCGCCCGGCGGGACCTTCTCGCCGTTCACGACCGCCGGAGGCGTCGCCGCCGCGCACCCGGCAAGCAGGGCGAACAGAAACATCGACGCGATTCTCATACAGGCCGAGTTGGGTGGCAGAGGGGCATCTCCTCGTGAGATTCTTTCACCGGGGTATTGACGGGGGTGTATCGCTCTGCTATTGTACTAGTGTACTAGTACGACAGAGTGTTGATACGGTACGACAGAAAGGTCTTCACCATGACACAGCGCCCGTACCGCCCCGAACCGTCCCTGACCCTCGAGCAGCGTGCCCAGGTCCGCCCGATGGCGATCGCACCGAGCCCGATCTTCCAAGGCTGGGGCCCCAAGTTCTAAGAGAGGCATTATGCCCATCATCATGACGGTCGATCCGCGCAGCGGCGTCCCGATCTACCTCCAACTGATCGAACAGATCAAACGGTCGGTAGCCTTGGGCGTCATGGCGGGCGGCGAGCAGCTCCCCACCGTGAAGCAGCTCGCCCTGGATCTGACGATCAACCCGAACACCGTAGCGCGCGCCTATCGAGATTTGGAGCGCGACGGCGTCATCGAGACCTCGCCCGGCCGTGGATCGTTCGTCCGCGCCGACGGCGCCGCACAGACGACGGCGCAGAACGCCGGCATGGATGTGGCTCGCGAGAGTTTCGAGAGTGCCGTCCGTGAAGCCAAGTCCCTCGGTCTCGCCCGAAGCGCGGTGCGCGATCTGTTTGCTGCCTCTCTCGACCGTTGGCTCCCGGAGGAACGATGAGTACCATCTCTATTTCACATCTCAGCAAATCGTACGGCCCGTTCGTCGCCGTCGACGATCTCTCGATCGAGATCCCGACCGGCACCGTCTACGGTCTGCTCGGCCCGAACGGCGCCGGCAAGACGAGCACGTTCAAGTGCTTGCTCGGACTCGCGAACACCAGTTTCGGGCAGATCGCTTACGACGGCCAGGCGCTCACGCCGGCCACGTTCGAGCGGATCGCCTACGTTCCCGAGCGCAATGTGCTCTACGATCACCTGACCGTCGCCGATCATCTCGAGATGACGCGTCGCGCCTATAAGAAGTTCGACATCAAGCGCGCGACCGAGCTGCTCGGTCAGTTCGGAGTCGACCCGCGCAAGAGAGCCCGCGCGCTTTCGAAGGGCATGAAGACGGCTACCATGGTCGCCATCGCCTTCGCTCGCGAGCCCGACTTCCTGATCCTCGACGAGCCGACCAGCGGTCTCGATCCGGTCAATCAGCGTTCGGTGCTCAACCTGATCATCAACGAAGCCACGCGCGGCTGTACGGTGCTGTTCTCATCGCATCAGATCGGCCAGGTCGAACGGGCCGCCGAGCGGATCGCGATCCTGCAGAACGGCAAGCTCGCGCTCGAAGGCGCGGTCGACGATCTTAAAGCCGATCGCAAGATCGTCGAAGGCATCCTGCCGAGCGAAGACTTCTCGGTCGCGGGGTATCAGAACGATCCTCGGATCGTGCGAGTCGACAAGCAAGGCCGCATCCTGCGCCTGACCGTCGTCCACGAACCCGACGACATCGCAAGCAGTCTTAGTACGGCCGGCGCACAGGGCGTGCGCGTGGTCGATCTCAACCTCGAAGATATTTTCATCGGCGCGGTGGCTCCGGATACGAGCAACGCCGTCGTCGTGGAAGGAGCCGCATAATGGCCTACGTTGAATGGCTGCGCGTCAAGAAGACGCT
>JBEPVY010000063.1:0-12514 GCA_041690835.1 Vulcanimicrobiota bacterium
ACGTTTCGGGGCAGCGGCCTGTGTATCGCGTGGACGCCTCACCTAGCGAGGTATCCTTGCCTTAAGTATAGTCGCTGAGGTCAACCCAAGGCCAGACGGCCGGAGCGAGCGCGGCTCTAGGCGGCGCTGAGGGCGTTGATCAGCAGCCGGGAGAGCAGATTCGCTTCGACCCCGATCTGCGATAAGATCCCGGTCCCGATCTGGGATAGGATCTGGTTCTTCGTGTAATCGGTGACGTATTTGCCGATGTCCGCGTCTCGGATCTGGCTCTCGGCTTGGGTCTCGTTCACGATGGTCAGCGAGGCATTATCCGCATCGTCTCCGAGCGATACCGCTTGCGCGCCGACGACGGAGCGCACTTGCGAGATCTTGTCCAGTGCCGCATCGATGTGAACTTCGGCAGACGATGCGGAGATCTGATTGCTCGCGTCGGTGCCGATGGGTGCGTTCAAGAAGTTGATCTGATCCGGCGCCAGCACGCTGATGTCGCTTACGCCGAGCGTATTCGTAGAAAGATTCGGCAGCGAGATCGCGACCGCCGTTCCTTCTTGTCCGCCGTCGTTGACGTAGAGCGATTGACCCTTGCCCGCAGCCGTCGCCGCGGTCGTCACGAATGCGATCGATGCGCCGACGTCTTGCTGCGTGAAGTTCGGAACGTCGAACGTCAACAGATTGAGCAACGGATTGCCGGGCGCGGTGAACGCGGTTCCCGGCGGGAACGCACCGGAGTTCACCGGCACTGCCGACGTGTCGACGAACTCGGGCGCGGCGCCCAGACTCGGGTCGGTGCTATACGCGGAGAACTTGATATAGACGCCCGGTCCGACCGGACTGCCGGAATCCGGATCGACGGCGTTGTCGTCGTAGCCCGTGACCTGGAAGACGATGTAGGCCGGGACGAACGAGCCCGGTCCCGGTTCGCCGGGGCCGGTGATGGTGATGAGCGGTCCGGGCGTACCGAGGCCGTCGGCGTTCGTGACGTAGTCGCTCGGAACCGGTCGCGTCGCCGACGCAGCGTCGACGGGCGAGTCGACCTGTTTGACGCTGAACGCGGTACCGGCCGACGTGTCGTACGTGCCGTCGAAGAGTTTGAGGCCGTTGAACGACGTGTTGCTCGAGATCTTGTTGATCTCGCTCAACAGCTGCGAGATCTCGGTCTGCACGTTCTGCAGATCGCCGTTGGATTCGAGATCGGAGCGCGACTCGACCACCAGCGAACGAATTCGCTGGAGGATGTTCTGCGTGCTGTTGAGCGCCGCATCGGCGACGTTGAGAAGATTGCCGGCCGTCTGCACGTTGGTTACGGATTGCTGGAGACCCGCGACTTTCGATTGGATGGTTTCGGCGATGGCGAGACCGCTGGGGTCATCGGCAGCACTTTGCACGCGAAGGCCGCTGGCCAACGCGCGCGTGTCACTCGACAGTTTATTTTGAACAGTGGACAGGTTCCTCAGAACCAGACCGCTGCTCCCCAGCACATCCATGAGGTAGGTGAGCTTCCTCCTTGAAACGGACCCTACGTATATGGCCTATCGGCAGAAAGGCCCGAAACTTGCGCCGATCCACGCGTAAACCACACGTAAACCCCTCGTGGAAGAGGTGAATCCTTTTTAAGGCTCGCGGCCCTCCCGTCCGAAGATGGTGATGGAGGACTGGTTGGCAACGCGCGTGCTCGTTCGATTGGCGGGGAGAACCGTCCAGGCGATCGGGGTCTGTCTTTTGGCCGGCTCGATCGCGGGTCTCACCGGAACCGGCTTGAGCGAAGCGAGCGGGTATTTCACCACGGTCGTCGCCCAGGCCGTCTCTCAGGTCGTTCCTCTCGGGACGCCGACGCCGAGCCCCAGCGCCGCGCCCAACGCCAGCCCAACCCCTGGGCCGAGGGCTCGTCGGGGCGGCCCGCTCGAGTTCGGCCTCAACGGGAGCCTCTCGCTCGGGGCCAACGGGGTCAGCAGTTCCCGGACCGACGCCTTCGGAAATCCGGTCGCTAACTCCAACAGCCAGACCAACTCGGCCGTCGGGCTCTTCGCCGAACTCAAGCGGCGCACCGCGACCTCGACCGCGGATCTGCGGATTCCCCTCGGGTTCTCGCAGACCGGAACCCAGGTCGGCGAGGCGGTCGCTTCCTTCTCGACCCCGCACTACGCGCTCCAGTACGGGAGCCAGAACGTCAATATCTTCGGCCAGGTCGCGCTCGGGACGACCATCCGCGGGCCGTCGCTGGTCCTTCCCCTGGCCGGGGGCGACGTGACCCTCTTCGAGGGCTCCGCGTTCGGAGATAGTTCCGAGGTGGTCCACCTGACGGGTATCCGGGCTCGGCGTATCTCCGGCCGGAACCTCTTCGAGCTGGCCTACGTCCGTAACGCCCCCGGCGCGCTGACGGGCAGCGCCTCGACCCTACTTTTCGGGATGGCCGGTAGCCGTGGCAACGTGGCGTTCGTCGGGGAGATCGCCGCTCAGGAGCGCAAGACGCCCGAGGGCCCGCTGAGCGGAATCGCCACCCAGTTCCGGGTCGATTATGGTGGCCTCACCTCCGGTTGGACGGCGACCTATCGGCGGACGCCGGAGCGGTTCTTGTCCTACGGCTCGGGCGACCAATTCGGCGATCGTATGTACGATTTCGGTTATCGCGCGAGTATCGGAACGAGCAGTCTTTCGACCGATCTTGCCTACGAGACGGATTCGCTGAACGGGATCGCCACCCGGATGCGCCGCTCGTATGTTTCCTACGGCGGCACGCTCGGGCACATGAACTACCAGTTCACGGCGCAAGAGTCGCGCGTCGGCGAAGATCTCGCCACCCAGTGGACCGGCACCGGGACGCTCCAGCTCTCGATGCCCGTCGCGCAAGGATTCGCGCTCTTCGGCGTGCAGTCCGGACGGACGACGACCGAGAACGGGTCGCCCCTGGCGACGGCGGCGCTCACCGCGCAGTTCCAACGCCAGTTCGGGAAGTATGCGGTCTCGCTGGCCGCGCAACAGCAACGGCAGATCAACGAGTTGCTCGGCACCACGCGGACGCAGAGCGGGTCGTTCGGAATCGTGCGGCAGTTCGGTCGGACGGGGCTCGGCTACACCTACGTCGCGACGCATACGCTCTCGCCGACCGTCGATGCCGTGCAGACGACGCCGCAGTTGAGCATCTCGCGACAGATCTCGCCGGCGCTCTCGGTCCAGGCATCGTTCGGAACGCAGACGCTGGTCGATCGCATCAACCCGCTCAACAGCGGGCGCTCGCGCGTTTTCAACTTCACCATCAACGCACCGTTCTCGTTCGGGAGCGGGCTCGTGCAGGGCCGGATCGATCCGAATCTGCCGGCGATCGTCGCCGGGCGCGTGCTGAGCGATCTCGGCGACAACTCGGTCGTGGCCGGGCTCGCGCCCGGCGGCGTCTCGAACATCGTCGTCGTGCTCGACAATACCGAGATCCAGCGGACCGATCTGGACGGGAACTTCCAGTTCTCGTTCGTGAAACCGGGACAGCACCAGCTCCGCTTGGAGTCGGCGTCGCTGCCGCGCGGGCTGACGGCCGATCAGCCGGTCGTCACGGTGACCCTCCAGGGCGGACAGACCGGGCAGGTCTACTTCCGCGTCGGCAACTACGGCGGCGTCGGCGGGCACGTCTTCGGGCGCGATTCCAACGGCGGCCAACTGCCGCTCTCCAACGTGTTGCTGCGGATCGACGGCGGCATCTATTCGCAGACGGATGCGCAGGGAGCCTATGGGTTCGGGCGTTTGAGCCCGGGCCCGCACACGATCGCGATCGTCGAGAACTCGGTGCCGGCGTTCGCGTCGTTCTCGAAGGAGAACGCGACCCAGAAGGTCGACGTCCGCAACGGCGTGATCGTTCCGCTCGATTTCGTCGCGCAGCCACTCGGTTCGATCGCGGGATTCGTGCGCTACGACAAGAGTTTGGGCAAAGACTACGATGGTGGCGTCGGCAATGCATACGTCGTCGCCGAACCGGGCGAGCATGCGGCCATCACGGATGACGATGGCTCGTTCGTCATCGACAATCTCGCGCCGGGCGCTTACTCGGTTTCGGTCGACCCGGAGACGGTGCCCGACGAGACCGGGCCGCTCGGTGATCCGATCCCGGTGACGCTGGTCGGCACCGAGCGTTATCAGGGCCTCGAGTTCCTGATCGGGCACAAGCAGAAGGACGTCGTCTTCACGTTCCTCGCGAACGGCGCGAGCGCAGCGAGCGTGCACCTGGATGATTCGCGACTGCCGCCGAGCGGAACGACCGCCGTCGTCTATACGGCGCCGCCCGGCGTCAAAGATGCCAGCGTCAAGGTCTTCGACAAGGCGTTCGCGCTGACGTACGATGCGAAGCGTTCGGTCTGGCGCGGTACGATCGAAGTGCCGGCCGGAACGGCTGCCGGTTCGTACGACGTGACCGCGACCGCGATCGGGATCTCTGCGAGTGCGAGCGCGCAGCTGCACGTCGATCCCAAGATGCAGATCGCCATCCTGCAGGTCGACCCGCCAAACGTCGCACCCGGTCAGTACGCGACGGTTCGCGCGCGTTTCCTCGTCGACGTGCAGGCCGGCGACCGTATCCAGTGGTCGGACGGGACCGTCACGACGCTCGGCAGACCAGTGGCCGGTCGCGTCTTTACGTTCAGTTTACGCGTATCTTTACGACCCCTATACGGTGTATTGCTAACGCGGCATGCACGCTTGCCGATAAGGTTGTTGTAAGACTTCAATTCACGCTTAGCCACGGATGGCACTCTCGCGCATGGTGAAAGGACTATGAACGTGAAAAAGCTCCTAGCGATCGCGGCACTTCTGTCGCTCGCACTTCCGGCACTCCCCTCCTCGGCAGCGACCGTTGCCAAGACCGTCACCGTCAAGTGGAACACGCAAGCCGTTGCGACCCTGACGATGACCACCAACTATAGCGCCGCCGGCGCCCAGTTGCTGACCGCTCCGTCGATCCTCGCGAACCTCAATACCGGCGGCGGCGCCTGCACGGCGGCCGGCAGCGGTTCGGAGACGGCGAGTGACGTCGACTTCGGCAACGTGTCGCCGGACTCGGGCACTTTCTACACGGACTGCATGTACAAGAATGCGGTCAACGCCCAGGTCGTCACGTCATCGACCAACTGGCAGCTCGCGGCCCAAGTGACCGTAGGCTCCGTCCCCGCCGACAGCCAACTCTGCGCGCTGCCCAACGGCTTCGCCAGCTTCCCGACGGCCGCCGCCTCCCTGCCGGTCGCTCAGACCGCTCGCGGCGCGGCTCCCTCGATCGTCTCGGTCGCGTCCTGTCCGGCAGGCGACGTCGCGATCAACGGTACGTCGGCCACGTTGGCCAACGAGACCAACGCGTTCTCGTCGGCATCGCCGGCGAACGTCGGCCACGATCTCGAACTGGTGCTCAAGCCGCTGGCCGCGGCCTCGGGCGGCTCGCCGACCCAGGTCACGGTCACCTACACGCTGACCGCCAACTAGGGATTCCAGAGTAACTGTGCGCGTTCGTCATGGGGTGGAGGCTCTTCACCCCACGGCGAAGGTACCCGTTATGAAGAACCCGTCGAGAGTCACTGCCTTCGCGGCGATCGTCACGGCCTTTCTCCTGATCCCCGGACACGCGACATCGCAAGGCCTCGGCCTCGACGTCGCCCCGGCCAAGTTCGAGGTCTCGATCCCGGCAGGCACGACCTACAACGTCCCGATCACGGTGCACAACTCGAGCGGGGATACCACGCACGTGCAAGCATCAATGGTTGATTTCGGAGTCGATCCGAGCGGGAACTATCAGTTCCAAAAGGTCGGAAGTCGCACGCATTCGCTACTCCGGTGGGGGTCGATCCGGCCGCGTGAGTTCGATCTGCCGGCCAACAGTTCGCAGCAGGTCCAACTGACGATCAGCGTACCCAACGTATCCGGGCTCTCCGGCGAGTACGCCGGCATCGTGTTTTTCCAGACCCGGCCCATCCGACGCGCCGGCACGGGGATGGCGTTCTCCGCCCGCGTCGCTTCGAAGATCTACGAGACGATTCCGGACACGCTCAAGATCGAAGGTGCGATCGCCAAGATGGCGAGTTCGAAGACCGGATCCGGCCAGAACTATCGGATCGTCTTCAACAATACCGGCAACACGCACGTCTATCTGCGCGGCCAGGTCCAAGTACAGAAGGGCGGCAGCGTCGTGGATCGCATCGCGATGCCCGACGAGATGCTGGTCGAGCGCGGCGGAACCCGGACGGTCTCGATCGGCGGCAAGAAGCTGCCGGCCGGAACGTATCAGGCCATCGCGACGATCGACTACGGCGGCAAGACGCAGACCGGCGGAGCGATCGAATTCACCGTGCCGTAGGACGGCAAAGAACTTTTCTCAACACGGATCGTTGACGCACAAAGGAGTGTGACGGAGACATGAACAGGCTGGTAGGAGGGCTGACGGCGATCGCGATGTGTATCGCGACGCTCGCGCCTGCCTCGGCCACCGTCGTCTCCGGACCGACCACGATCACGTGGCTGGCCACGCCGATCGTGAAGCTCACGCTCACCCCGAACTACAACGCCGGCTACGGCTCGATCAAGGCCGTCTTCGGCACCCAGCCCGCCCCGACGCACGGCGCGGATGCGCCTTCGGTGGGGAACGGTGCGGTCGATTTCGGGACGGTGCTGGCCGGCAACTCGTACATCTACCGCTACGCCATGCACCTCAACGTCTTTACGAACTCGGCCACCGGCTTCAACCTCTACGGTGAAGGCGCGGCGGATTTCTTCAACCAGGACGACAGCAGTTCGACGCCCGTCTCGCAGACGGTCTTCTACGTGCACTCGACCGCGTCGGGCGATTCCAATACCGGCTTCACCCCGGGCCTTCCGTTTCAGAAGACGGCGGCGCCTGTGACCGGCGGCGGCTTTGCAACCCCGCCGACGATCACCTACGGTGGCTACCCGGCCCCGGTCGCGTCCACAAGCCTGGCGACCGGCGACTTCTACTATGACTACGAGATGAAGGTCCCGCCGGCCGCGACCGCCGGATCGTATTTCGTCTGGATCGTCTATACGGTGGTACCGCAATGAACGCTCGGCTACGCGTCGCGCTTTGGATCTTCCTCGCCGCCAGCGTCGTCGTAGTGGCGAGTTCGCCGGTGCTCGCGAGTCTCGTGCAACAGCGCGACCAGATCGCGATCACGATCGTCATCAACGTCACTCCGGCCCCGGTCGTGATGAATGGCCGCGACGCCCGCGGATCCGCCGACGAAGTCGCCGTGACCGGCAGACTCCGCCAGACGATCGTGGCGCAAGCCACGGCCCAGAAGGCGGTTCGAGTAGAAGCCCACGTCTCGCCGAACCCGAATGCGACGTTGCTCTATTCGGATCAGCCGATCGTCAGTATCGACGCGACCGCCGGGACGACCGTCGTCGTGCCGTGCGCCTATCACGTGAACGTGCATACCACCACGAATCACTGGCAGATCAAGCACGGCGTCTCGAACGACTTCGGGGCCGGCTTCGTCGGCGGGAATCTCGCGAACGACACCTACCTGCTGACGCCGGCCCCGACCTCGACGCCGTTCATCGTGTATGCCGACAACGGCGGCGTGTGGGCACCGCTCGGCACGAATAGCGGGATCCAGACCTACTGCGTCGATCTGACGATCAAAGTTCCCATCGCCGTGGCGGGCGGAGCCTACAGCACCAATGCCGTCTATACGTTGTACTGGTGATGGGGAATCGCATAGCCGGCTTCCTGATGGCGGGCGTCTCGTGCGTCGCCATGCTCGCGGCCGCGGCATTCGCCCAACAGAACGTCCATCCGATCGATCAGCCGAGAGTGCGTCCGCCGATCACGGTGCCGCGCCCGACGCTGGCGCCGGCTCCCGGTTCGACGCTCGCGCCGGTGACGGCCGTGACGCCCGGCCCGATCGACGGCATGCCGGTCCCGCTCTCGGCGCTGCCGCCGTTGCCACCCCAGACGTCGGCGAACACGATCACGCCCGACATCCTGGCCTCCCACAAACGGACGTTTGCCGCGAACGGCGCGACGATCAGCGTCTCCGGACTTACCGGTGCGACCGGCTGCGCGACGGCGCTTGGAGATCGTTTCCCGGTCGGATGCACGCTCACGTGGAAGTCCTCGACGCTTCCGACCACCGGCACGAGCACGCCGAAGTACGAAGATTACTACATCCTGCCGTCCGATGGCGTTCTGCACTCGGTGGCCACGAATAACTATAGCGGCCCGGGCCCCGGCTCGACCCACACGCTGGTTCTGACCCAGGGCATCACCGTCTTCGGGGTGTACGACAGCGTCAACCATATCTGGCAGGCGGTCGTCTACGTGACCGCCGGTAACCCGGTCGATCTCAAGGTCTATCAGGATCCGTTCTATTCCGAAGAGTCCTATCAGTTCGATGCGACCGGTTCGGGCGATGCCTACATCCACATCACGAATCTCTCGTCGAGCGACCTCTACGTCGTCTCGATCGAGCAGACGTCGGTGAATCCGAACTGCGTCTTCTCGGCGCCTGCGGAGTCGCCGGCGCCGGCCGCGAACGTGCTCTGCGTGCCGACGAACTCGGCCGGCGCCACCGCCGCGGGCGGAGCCCTCAACGTCACCTGGCCGATCCTCGGCACGTATAGCGCAGGCGCGTACGTGATTCTGTTGTTCGACAAGACGACCAACACGCGCTTGGGCAAGGTGCAGGTCTCGCTGACCGGCAGCGCCGGCAACACGCTGAGTCTGAGTACCGACGTCTCGACGGCCAACTCGACGACGCCCCCTTCGCCTGCGCCGGCGGGTGCGGGAGGCATCCGGAGCGTGTTCGCCTGGGATAGCGCGAACGAACAGTCGGTCTCCGGCATCACCATCGGCGCGGCCGCCGTTCCGGCCGGGAACTACGTCTGGTCGTTCAACGATCCGATCGGCTTCACCACGTCGGCCATCGCGAACGGCATCTCGGGCATCGCCAGCCATACGTTCACCTTCAGCTCGTCGAGCGTCCTGACGCCGGGGAATTATCCGGGCCACGAGTTCAGCGCGGCCCTCTACAACAGCACGTCGAAGACGGTCTACGCATCGCAAGCCTTCCGCGTGCTCGGCTACCAGGCCAAGACGACCTTCTCGACCACGAGCGAAGTGGCCGCACTCTCGATCGCCGCCGGCGGTAATACGACCGCCACGCTCAAATTGCTCAACAACAGCGAGTTGTACTACGGTACCGGGAATGGCGATCCGTTCGCGGGCATCGCCTTCTCCACCGACGGTACCGACTTCACCGCGACGGCCGGTCAGGGCAGCGGCGTCGAGATGGCGCTCTCCGGGTTTACTCTCGCCCAATGTGCGAAGTCGGCCGGCGGCTGTAGCACGACCATCGCCGACTCGGCGGGGACGAGTTGGACGGTGAACGACTATTGCAGCGATGCCGTCGTGAACACGACCTCCGACTGTTATCTGGTCGCGACGCCGGCCTCGTCGGGAAGCTCGCTTGCGGTCAGCGCCTCGATCAGCATCCCGAACATCAAATTCTATGCGGCGACGGGTTTTGCGTGCACCGGATCCAACTGCGTCGGCGCGACCTCGGTGCTTCCGCTGGACGGCGTGAAGTGGTCGGTGACGACGAGCAACGAAGCCTGGACCCCGGTGTTCTTCAGCAACGGCTCGTCGTCACTGAGCGGAACCGGGCACGTCGTCCTCTACGGAGCGTACAACTCCGCCGGCACCGCGATCGTCGGCCCGGAAGTGCACATGTATCCGGTCCGGTTCAATCAGTCGGTCTACGAGGCAGGCTCGCCGTATGTGGTCGCGGCCGCTCAAACCACGGCGAACATGAACATCTACGCGATCACGATCCACAATACGTCGACGTCGGCATCGATCACCCAGATCGCGTTCGCCATCCCCGGCCCGTACGATTCGACCGGATATATCACGATCGATAATACGCCCGAACCGGCGAACACCTCGTGGTGGACGCTGCCGGGTGTGGTCCGCTGCCTCGATCCCAACGTCCGTATCGACTGCATTCAGGCAGATAACCGGGGCGGCGGAAACGGACACAACACCGGCATCGGGCCCGGCGCCACCCAGACGATCTACCTCGGGTTGACGGCGCCGCCGGGTGCCTTCCCGTACCAGGACTGGGCATTGTTCTCGTATCTGTCTTCGTCGTTCGCACTGCCGGCGGACGGGACGGCCAGCGTGCCGGTCAATAGTCCGAGTCTCGCGGTGGACACCCTGGCGCTGGCGGCATATTCGCTCAACAGCAGTTACATGACGCCGACCTTCTCGCCGAGTTCCGCCGGCGCGGGCGCGACCGCGAGCGAAGGCTTCCTGCTGACCAATACGACCCTGGCGGCGGATCCGAACCCGGATTACGTCGATGCGGTCGTGGTCGCGGTGCCGACGACGATCACGGTCTCCGGAGCGCCGACGACCTCGACCACGGGCTGGAGCTATCTCGGCAACGATACGACCAAGGCCGTCGGCGGATTCAGGAACTACTGGTTCGGGACGTGCGTCGGCCAATACGTCGTGGCCGACAGCCCACCGACCGCCAATCCGGCCAACAATACGACCCTTCAACCCGCGCTCCCGACGTGTACGGCGGGGCAAGAAGCGAACTCGCTCGCACCCGGATCGACGCTAGCGACGGCGTTCACCTTCACGGGGCTCGCGACCGGTTCGTATACGTTCAGCGCCTACGCGCACGGTGCGAACGGGAACGGCTGGTCCTCACCGAAAGCCGTCGCCTTGCCGGTCACGGCGGTTTCGGCCTCGGCCGGTTTCACCAAGGCGGGGCAGTATCTCGCGCCCCCGGCCGTCGCTACCAATGCGGTTCCTACCATCGGCGGGAACTCCGATGCGACCCACGGCAACTCGTACGTCTACACGATCAAGAACACGTCGAACGCGACCGCGATCACGCAGGCCACGATCACCGTTCCCGGCCTCGACATCAACGGCGTCAATGCGACCGATTCGAGCGGCGACTTCTGGACGATCACGGTAGCACCGACCCTGAGCTACAGCGGTGGCGCTACCACCTGCACGGTGACCACGTCCAATGCGACGTCGGGCGGCGCGGATGGTTCGATCACCATCTCCGGTGGCACGTGCAGCATCGCGGCCGGCAAGACCATGACGGTCACCTTTGCCGCCAAGGGCCCGCAGTCGCAGAACGATTCGTATGCATGGCCGACGACTATCAATAACGGTGCGGCAACGGCGGGTGAGAGCTGGCTCGGGGATACGCGCGTCCAGGTGCAGCTCTCGATCGGCCTCGACGTGGTCGTAAATCCATCCAACCCGGGCCCCGGCGGTTCGACGCCCGTGATCTCATGCCCCGGCTGTTCGTTCTCCGGTTCGACCGCCGACTTCGGCACGGTCGGCAGCAGTTCGAGCGCATCGTTCCTGGATACCGTGCGCGCCTCGGTCTACATCACCTCGGCGACGGTGGTGAACTGGACGCTCTCGATCAGTACCAGTCTCAACCCGGCGAACAGTACCGGCGTTCCGACCAACGAACTCCAGACATCGATCGACAATACCAGGTCGACGACGGGCGCGGGGATCGTCTTCGATCAGACGGCGTTTGCGGTCGTACCGACCGCCGGTTCGCTCCAAGTCGCACACGGCGCAAGCGTCACCTCGCGGACCCTTCCGTACGACCTTCTGCAGAACTTCAAGGTCTCGATGGGCAGCGAGTCCGTCACCGCGAACGCGGCCACCCTCACCTATACGCTGGTCGCCAACTAGAGGCTACGAACGCGGCCAGCGCGCCCAGGAGCGCGATTCCGTAGACCAGCCCGCTCTCGCGATGAAGGGCATCGTACGCGGGCGTGCCGAGCGGCGTGGTCTGCATCTGCGGGACGATCGCGAGCACTTCGACGATACTCAACCCGATCGCCACGATCACCGCGAGCGTGCTGACGCGCGCCGCGAGCGGCGCCGCGTCGCGGTCGAAGATGGTCGCGGCGATGGCGATCGCGCCGAGCAGCCAGCCGAAGCGCGCGAGGGCGACCACGCAGGCCGCGATGGTGCCGGCGAAGGCCGGCGTCGGGCCGACGTGTGCGAACGCGATCGGAGCGAAGAAGAAGGCGAAACCGGCGAGCGCGCCCGTCCACAGGCCGAGGACGACGAGGCGAATAAGGTTGAGCATCCGATGACGATTGCACGCGCAAACCCGGACCCCTTGACCGCGATGCTCGACGCCGCACGGCTGGCCGGCGAGATCGCTCTCGAGGGTCTGCGCCGGCCCCGCGAGATCTCAGAGAAGGCCCGTCGCGCCGACATCGTCACCGACACCGACCGGGCGAGCGAGGTCGCCATCCTCGCGCGCTTGCGCGCCGACTTCCCGGCGGCCAGCATATTGACCGAAGAGACCGGCCGGCACGCCGGCAGCTCCGACGGACGCTTCATCATCGATCCGATCGACGGCACGACCAACTTCGCGCACGGCTATCCGATGTTCTGTATCTCGATCGCTTACGAGCGCGCGGGCGAGTTGGTCGCGGGCGTCATCCACGCCCCGGCGCTCGGCGAGACGTTCGC
>JBEPVY010000064.1:0-12197 GCA_041690835.1 Vulcanimicrobiota bacterium
ATCGAGTAGGTCCGCTTCGCGAGATCGAGCGAGATGAACTGATGGATATCGCACTTCGAGATGGTCGCCGTGCGATCCACCGGATCGTCGGTTCGCAGCCAGTTCTTGTAGAACGTATAGCGGACCAGGTTGCCCTCTTGCATGCGCTTCATCGCGTTCATGGCCTGACTCGCGTACGGATTCTCACCGCTTCCGGCGTCTCCGCTCGCGTCGCCGCCCGTGGTAGCGCCGGTCACGACCTGCTGGAGCGCGCCGAACAGCCCGCCGTGGCGTTTCGGTGCGGGCGTCGGCGTCGCGGCCGGCGCGGCCGCGTCGCCGGTCGCGACGCCGCTCATGATCGCCGCATAGTCGCTCTGGAACACGCCCGGCGGTGGCGGCGTATTGGGAGCGATCACCATGCGGACGATCTCATCGTACTGCAAGGCTACGGGCTTCTTGGCGGCGGCGCCGGCACCGGTCTGCCAGAGTGCTGCGGTGGCTGCGCCGGCGATGATGGTCGCGGCGACGAAACGTCTGTACATGGTGCGATGGCTCTCCTTCGATGGACGAAACTTCCGAGCCGCTTCGCGCCGTCGCACGGAAACCCGCGTTTTCTGGCGAAGTTTAGGCCATATGGACGATACGACGATCAAGGTCCGCGAGAGCGGCCCCTACCTGGTGACCGGAACAGTGACGCTGACGGATGCCGACGGCACGCCCTATCCCGCAAGCGGCACGTTCGCGCTCTGCCGGTGCGGCGGATCCCAGACCAAACCGTTCTGCGACGGCACGCACAAGACGAACGGCTTCACCGCGACCGAACGTGCGCAGGCCCCCGAGGCGCAATAGCCGTGCCCTCCTACGTGCGGGCGGGGTCGCTGCCGCACAAGCGTCACATCCAGTTCCGGCGGCCGGACGGCGGTCTCTATGCCGAAGAACTCTTCTCCACGAAGGGTTTCGAGAGCGTCTACTCCTTGCTCTACCACGTCGGCCTGCCGACCGCGACCCTCGACGTCCGCGCGTGGGAGCGCCCCAAGATCGCCCTGCGACCCAACGATCCGATGCGGAATCGGCATTTCAAGACGACGGCGCTTCCGGCCGGCGCCGATGCGATCGAATCGCGAGTACCCGCGCTCGGCAATGCCGACATCCTGATCTCGGTCGCCGAGTTCTCCGATCCGATGGACTACTTCTACCGCAACGCGGGGGGCGACGAGTTGCTCTTCGTCCATCGCGGCGCCGGCACGATCGAGACCCAGTTCGGCGAACTCGCGTATCGCGCGCACGATTATCTCGTGATCCCGTGCGGCACGACCTATCGCGTACGACCTTCTACGACGACGCGCATGCTGGTCCACACATCCGCCGGCATGATCAAGATCCCGCGCGGGTATCGCAACGAGTTCGGTCAACTCGAAGAGCACGCGCCGTACTACGAACGCGACTTCCGCGCGCCGCTACTTGCCGCTCCGGTATCGGAACGCGGCGAGTACGAGGTCCGCGTCACGAACGGCGATCGTAACGCTACCTACATCATGCAGAACCACCCGTGCGACGTGGTCGGCTGGGACGGCTACTGCTACCCGTACGCCTTCAACCTCGAAGAGTTCGCACCGATCACCGGCAAGCTCCACCAACCGCCGCCCGTCCACGCGACGTTCGAAGCGCCGGGCGCTGCGTTCTGCGCGTTCGTACCACGCATGTTCGACTATCATCCGCAGGCGGTACCGATCCCGTACAACCATTCGAGCGTCGACTGCGACGAAGTCCTCTACTACGTCTCGGGCAACTTCATGAGCCGGCGCGGCGTCGACGAAGGCTCGATCACCCTCCACGCCGCCGGCGCGACCCATGGCCCGCAGCCCGGCACCGTCGAAGCCAGCTTGGGCAAGACCTCGACCGATGAGATCGCCGTCATGGTCGACACGTTCAAGCCGCTACTGATCGCGGAAGCTGTCCTATCGGCCGAAGATCCGACGTACTACCGCTCCTGGGTCGAAGGCTGACGTCGACGTGTTCCAAGCCTTACTCCTCGCTCTTGCCACATCGTCGTCGCCCTGTGATCGCGGCGTCAAAGTCACGCATGTAGCCGTCGCGACCTATCCCGAGGCGTCTCGCGAGCTCGATCTCGGGCCCGTTCACATCGTTATCGCCGCAACCCAGTTCAATCCCTGACCGTGCCCGCTTTTACGGACGAATCGTACCGGTCGCGCTTCCGAAGCCGATGCGCCGCGCACCCGGCATCGCGCAACGGCCGTGAATCGAGATCGTGTCGCCGTCCTCAAGGAATGCACGCTGCGATCCGTCGGATAATCCGATCGGGCGCGTCCCTCGCCACGTAAGCTCGATGAAACTGCCGAGGCTTTCGGGCGTGGGGCCGCTGATCGTTCCGGAAGCGAACAGGTCGCCGGGGCGCGCGATCGCGCCGTTGACGGTTGCGTGCGCGAGCTGCTGGGCCGCGTTCCAGTACATATAGCGGAAGTTCGTGCTCGACATGCGTTCGGTCGCTCCGCTCGCGGTCGTGAGGTCGACGTCGAGCGCGAGTTCGTAGTTCCAGGCTTCTTCCGTCTTCAGATAGTCGAGCGGTGCCGGTTCTTGAACGGGTCCCGCAAGGCGGAACGGCTCCAGTGCATCCAGGGTCACGATCCAGGGCGAGATGGTGGTCGCGAACGACTTGCCGAGGAACGGTCCGAGCGGCTGGTACTCCCACGCTTGGATGTCGCGGGCGCTCCAGTCGTTCACGATACACAGACCGAAGATGTGCTCGCGCGCGTCCGCAGTGGAGATCGGCGAACCGAGAGCGTTCGCGGGGCCGGTGATAAAGCCGACCTCGACTTCGATATCGAGCATGCGGGTCGGTCCGACGACGGGCACGTCCGCAGCCGGCGGCTTGCGTTGGCCGGTCGGACGCACGATCGGCGTTCCGTCGATCACGACCGTGCCGCTCCGGCCGTGATACCCGATCGGCATCCAGCGCCAGTTCGGCATCAGCGGATCGGCGTCGGGTCGGAAGATCTTTCCGAGATTGGTCGCGTGCTCGAGCGACGAGTAGAAATCGACGTAATCGCCGATCTCCATCGGCACCAGCATCGTCGCGGTCTTGCGTACGACGAAGAACGTCGATGCATCCCGCGCGCGCAACGCTCCATCGCCGCCATCGCGTAATAGGTCGAAGAGCCGTTCCCGAACGGCCCGCCAGACGGCGCGACCCGCGGCCAGGAACGGATTCAGTATTGGCGCGGCGAGCAACTCGGGGTCGCACGCGCCATCGAGCAAACCGCTCGTAGCCAGCGCATGCAGATCGAGGATGTGGTCGCCGAGCGCGACGCCGAGCCGGCGTTCGTCGTCACGCAGAAACGCGCCGTACGGGAGGTTCTGGATCGGAAAGTCGCTCTCGTCGGCGACCGGGATCCAGGATGTCGCGACCGGATCGGTGGTCCTGTCGCTCACCTGGCCACCTTGCCGAAGACTCCCATCGCGCCCAGGTCCGCGACCGGTTCGTCGAAACTGCAAGAGCCGTACGCCACAAACCCCTCCGCGCGCGCCGCCGTGACGGCGTCGACGTCGAAGTGGCGATCGCGCCACGAGAACGACTCGCCGGTAAACCGGAACGCTTGCGCATCCTCTTCTCCGAGCGCCGACTCGACCGCCATCGGCGGCGCCTCGCCGCGGGCGACGAGGGTGGCGGCGAGGATATTCAAAAAACCGTGCATCGTACAACCGGTCGCCATATCCACGTGCCGGACGGGGTGGTGCAATCCCGCGGTCGCCTTGAACGGAACCCCGACCGCGACCGCTGCCCGGATGAACGCGCCGAGATCCTCGCACGAGGGGAACGCCTCCGCGGCCGCCCCGCCGCAACGGACCTTTGCCCCGAAGCGGTGGCGTGCGAGCACGGTCATGGTCGCCGGCAGCGCGTCCCGCCAACGTGCATCGCGCACCGGTTCGAGGTATGCCGGCGTCGTGCGCACGCCGGCTGCGGATGCGAGCGCCGCGAACTGGCCGATCGGAGCATCGTAGGAATCCCGCAACGTACGCAGCGCGGGCAAGGGAACTTCCAACGCCGCGAGGTGCAGACGGGGATCCGACGCGAGCGTGGCCTGCCCTGCTGCTAGCCGGGTACGCGCGGCTTCGAACCAGGTGAGCGAGTCGGAGGTCGCATCCACGATCACCGAGAGCGCGATCGGCGCATCCGCAGGATACGCGGCCGAGACCTCTGCCAAGCGCGACGCGGGAACGATAAACCGGTCGAGCATCCAAGCGTTCGGCCCACCACGCGCGCCTGCGTATTCCGCGAGCGCCGACTCCATCGCCAGCCCCGCAGGCGGAAAGAGGCCGGCGTAATCGATCAGGCCGGCAAGCGCCGCTCGCACGATCGGGTTCTCGCTCATCGGGTCGCCTCGCGCAGGCGCGACCGCTCGCGCACGACATAGCCGGCGATGACGCCGTCATCGACACCGAGTTGACGTAGCGCGGTCTCGCCGAGACCGAGGGCGCCTTCGCTCTCGGGGACGATCGCGTCGACGGCGCCGGCATCGAGCAACATGGCGACGTCCTCTTGGCGTTCGGCGCGCACCAACGCGCGCAGATGGCGATGCTGCATACGGCGCGCCAACTCGGCATTCGCCTTGGAGTCCGGTACGGTGGAGATCACGAGGGTGGTCTTCGCCGAGATCATCGCGTCGACCGTTAGCGGGTCGGTACCGTCGCCAACGATCGCCGCCAGGCCATCGCTCTCGGCGCGCGCCAGCAGCGACTCGTCCCGTTCGATCACCGCGACGTCGAGGTGGGCCTCGCGTAACATGGAAGCGATGCTCCGGCCAGTACGGCCGTAACCGATAAGTAGCACGTCCGCATCCGCACCTCCGTGCTCGACGTGCGGCGACGTATCCGTCGGACGCTCCATCCGCTCCATTGGCCGCCGCCACAGCGGGGACGCGATCGAGGCCACCAGGATGGACAGGAACGTCGCGCCGATCACGCCCGAGAACTCGCGGGCGTCGATCCGCCCGGCCGACTGCGCTGCGTTGGCCAGCACCATGTTGAACTCGCCCAGCGGAACGAGCGCGAGGGCCAGGCCGATCGCCGCACCCCAGCCGAACTTCAATACGCGCATCGCGCCAGTCCAGACCACGAACCGGACCCCGATCAAGATCGCACCGAGCGCGAGCACCGCCGGCCACGCCGCCAGGACTGCGCGGACGTCCAACGCCATGCCGAGCGCTACGAAGAACAGCATCACGAAGAGCTCACGGAACGGGCCGATCACCGCCTGCGCCGTGCGGCTCCCGGCCGCTTCCGAGATGACCGCGCCCGCGACGAACGCACCGAACTCGTACGACAGCCCGACCCTGTGACCGAGCCAGCCCGCGACCAGCGCGAGCGCCGTGAAGGTCGGGATCAGCAGCTCCGCGGGCGCGCGACTGACCGCCGCCTTCACCAGCCGATGCAGTACGGTCGCACCGAGCACGATCGCAACGCCGACGAACACGATGCTCCCGACAAGCGGCCAGAGCAGACCCAACGGCGTTAGCCGGTCGGGCGGCGTCCCGGCCAGGACCAACAGTGCCACGGCGAACAGATCCTGCGCGATCAACAGCGCCACCGTCAACTGCCCGGGGAAACGCGCGCGCAGCCCGAGCACGTCGAGCAATGCCACCCCGATCGCGGTGCTGGAGAGCGGGACGATCAATGCCGCCGTGAACGCATCCCGGACGCCGAAGAGCTGTGCGACATAATACGAAGCGACGCCGATGGCCGCCATCGCGCCGACGTTGACCAGGATCGGAGCGACCCCGACGCGGCGCAACTCCGAAGGCGCGAAGCCGAGACCGAGGCTGAAGACCAGCAGGATGAGCCCGAGTTCCCCGAGTCCGTTCAGGCTTCCGACGTCGGCAGTCACGCCCGGCGTGAACGGTCCGATCACCACCCCGGCGACCAGATAGCCGAGGACCGGCGTGAGCCGCGCGAGGCGCGCGAGGTATCCGCCCGCTCCGGCGGCGACGACGCCCGCGGTCAGGTCGACCAGAAATCGTCCGGAAGCTTCCATTCCGCGCACAATTGCGACAGGGCCGTAGGAAATCATCCGCCAAGAGGCACCACCATGAGCAGCGCAGCCCAGCCCGCGACCAATCCGCTTTCGCACATCGATTGGGACCATCTCGAGTTCTACGTCGGGAACGCGAAGCAAGCGGCGCACTACTACATGTCGGCCTTCGGCTTCGAGCAGCTGGCGTACGCCGGCCCGGAGACCGGCGTCCAGGATCGCGCGAGCTACCTGCTCGGTCAGAACCGTTTACGTTTCGTGCTTACCAGCAGCCTACGCCCGGACGACGCGATCGCGCGGCATGTGATGGAGCACGGCGACGGCGTCAAAGATATCGCGATCCTGGTCGACGATTGCCGCGCGGCCTTCGCCGCTGCGGTCGCCGGGGGAGCGCGTGCGATCGCCGAGCCGGAGACCCTCTCCGATGAGAACGGTTCGATCGTCAAGGCGACCATCGCGACCTACGGCGAGACCGTGCATAGCTTCATCCAGCGCGACGGCTACCGGGGCATCTTCGCGCCGGGGTTCGTCGCCGCGCCGCGCTCGGTCTCGTTCGCACAACGACCCGGCCTGGAGTTCATCGACCATTGCGTAGGGAACGTCGGCTGGGGCGAGATGGACGGTTGGGGAGACTTCTACGCCGCCGTCTTCGGGTTCTCGCAACTCGTCTCGTTCGACGATAAGGATATTTCGACCGACTACACCGCGCTCAAGTCGAAGGTGATGACCGACCCACGCCATCGCGTCAAGTTCCCGATCAACGAGCCCGCGCACGGCAAGAAGAAATCACAGATCGAAGAGTACCTCGACTTCTATCGCGGCGCCGGCGTGCAACACATCGCGATCCGCACCGACGACATCGTCTCGACCATCCGCGCGCTCAAGACCAACGGCGTCGACTTCCTGGACACGCCGGATTCGTACTACGACGAGTTGGAGCTGCGCGTCGGGCCGATCGACGAGGAACTCGCCATCCTGCGGGAGCTCCGGATCCTGGTCGACCGCGACGATCTGGGCTATATGCTCCAGATCTTCACCAAACCGCTCCAGGACCGCCCGACGGTCTTCTTCGAGATCATCCAGCGGAAGGGGAGCCTCTCCTTCGGGAAGGGCAACTTCAAAGCGCTCTTCGTCTCGATCGAAAAGGAACAAGAGAAGCGCGGGACGCTGTAGAACAAAACGCGCTTATGCTCGCGACCCATCCGATCATCCCTTACGTGGCCGTCGACGCGGTCATGCTCGAAGCGCGAGCGGCGTCGCTCGCCAAGCGCTCGATTAAGACCACGTCGAAGCGGGCCGGCATCGATCTTGCGATCCGATGCATGGACCTGACCACCCTCGAGGGTAAAGATTCCGAGGGCAAGGTCCGCTCGCTCTGCTCCAAGGCCATGACGCCGCGCCCGGGCTGGCCCGGCGTGCCGAGCGTGGCCGCCGTCTGCGTCTATCCGAATCTGGTCGCGATCGCCAAGGACGCGCTCCGGGGCAGCACCGTCAAGGTCGCTTCGGTCGCCACCGCCTTCCCCTCGGGCCTCGCCGACCTCAGCATCAAGCTCGCCGACACCGAACAGGCCATCTCCGCGGGGGCCGACGAGATCGATATGGTGATCGACCGCGGAGCCTTCCTCTCGGGATACGAGCGCAAGGTGTTCGACGAGATCGTGGCCGTCAAGGCGGTCTGCGGGACCCGCGCCCACCTCAAGGTCATCCTCGAGACGGGCGAGCTCGGCAGCTACGAGAACACCCGGCGCGCGAGCGACCTTGCCCTCGAGGCCGGCGCCGACACGATCAAGACCTCGACCGGCAAGGTCGGCGTCAACGCCACTTTTCCGACCGCCCTGGTGATGTGCGAAGCGATCCGTGACTTCAACCGGCGGACCGGCGAGCGCCGCGGCCTCAAGGTCGCCGGCGGCGTCAAGAACACCAAACAGGCATTGACTTACCTCGTGATCGTGAACGAGACCCTCGGGCCGCAATGGCTCGACCCGGATCTCTTCCGGATCGGCGCTTCGACCTTGCTCGACGATCTGCTGATGCAGCTCGAAAAACTCGACACCGGCAACTACGCCGGTCCCGACTACATCCCGAAAGATTAGACGAACAGCATGGCTATTTTCGAGTACGCTCCGGCCCCGGAGTCGGTCCGCCCGAAGATCCGGGAACAATACGGTCTCTTCATCGACGGTGCGTGGAAAGCGCCCGAAGGTGCGGAGTACTTCTCGACCATCAATCCGGCGAACGAAGAGCATCTCTCGCTGGTCGCCCAAGCGACCGCCGCCGATGTCGATGCGGCCGTTCGCGCGGCGCGTAAAGCCTACGACAAGTACTGGCGCAAGATGAAGCCGGCCGACCGCGCGAAGTATATCTACCGCATCGCGCGCGCCATCACCGAGCGCTCGCGCGAACTCGCGGTCCTCGAGACCCTGGATGGCGGCAAGCCGATCAAGGAGGCGCGCGACTTCGACGTCCCGACCGCCGCCGCACACTTCCAATACTACGCCGGTTGGGCCGATAAACTCGAATGGGCGATGCGCGCGGGCCAAGCTCCCGAACCGCTCGGGGTCTGCGGTCAGATCGTTCCTTGGAACTTCCCGCTGCTGATGGCGGCCTGGAAGCTGGCGCCCGCGCTCGCGTGCGGCAACACGGTCGTTCTCAAGCCGGCCGAGACCACGCCGCTGACGGCGCTGGCGCTCGCGCAGATCATCCGCGAGTGCGACCTTCCGCCGGGCGTCGTCAACGTCGTCACCGGCGATGGCAAGACCGGCGCGGCGCTGGTCGAGCATCCGGACGTCGACAAGATCGCCTTCACCGGCTCGACCGACGTCGGGAAGATCATCGCCCGCACGCTCGCCGGGAGCGGCAAGCGATTGACGCTCGAACTCGGTGGCAAGGCCGCGAACATCGTGTTCGCCGACGCCCCCATGGACCAGGCGATCGAAGGTATCGTCAACGGCATCTACTTCAATCAGGGCCACGTCTGCTGCGCCGGCTCGCGTCTGCTCGTCGAAGAGCGCGCGCACGAAGAGGTGATCGTCCGTCTGACCGAGCGCATCCAGACGTTGCGCCTCGGGGATCCGATGGATAAGAACACCGACATCGGTGCGATCAACTCACGCGAGCAGCTCGACCGAATCAAAGAGCTCGTGAGCAGCGGCATCGAGCAGGGCGCGACCCTGGTGCAACAGCAATGCGAACTACCGGGCAAAGGCTTCTTCTTCCCCGCTTCGTTCTTCACCAACGTCCACCAATCGCACCGGATCGCGCGCGAAGAGATCTTCGGCCCGGTGCTCTCGGTGCTCACCTTTCGCACGCCCGAAGAGGCGGTCGAGAAGGCGAACAACACGCCGTACGGCCTCTCGGCCGGCATCTGGACGGACAAGGGTTCCAAGAACATGTGGGTCGCCGGGCAGCTCCGTGCGGGCGTAGTCTGGTGCAACACCTTCAACCAGTTCGACCCGACGTCGCCGTTCGGAGGCTTCCGCGAGTCCGGCTTCGGTCGCGAAGGCGGCGTTCACGGATTGCGCGAGTACCTGGCGCATTAACGCAGAGCCGCAGACGGCCGGCGAAGAGCGCTTCCGAGCGCTCTTCCAGTATAGTCCGGACGTCATACTGGTGTTCGATCGCAACGGCGTCATCACCGACGTCAACGCCGCGATCGCGCGCCTCGGGAACGACCGTCGCCATCTGATCGGCCGACACTTCTCGACCCTCGCCACGCTCGAAGAACGCGAGCGCAACCAGCACTATTTCGAGCGCGCGATCGCCGGCGAGACGCTGTTCTACGACACGCTGGCGCGTACGCGGACCGAGCGTCCCCTCTCGGTCTCGCTAACCGTCGTCCCGCTCTACGCCGGTGCCGAAGTCACCGGTGCGTTCGCGATCGTCCGAGACGTCACGTTCGAACGCGACGCGGCCCGCCGCATTCGCGAACAGGGACGCGCGCTGATCGAAAGCGACCGACGGTTACGTTCCCTCTTCGCCAACTTTCCCGACGGCGTGCTCGGTCTCGACCGCGAGGGCGTAATCAACGAGGTCAACGACGCCTGCCTGCGCATCGGCGACTTCCCGCGCGATCGCGTGATCGGGTCGCATTTCGGCGATTTCACGATCTCTTCGGAACGCGACGCCGTCTTCTCGCGTTTCGAACGTTCGCTCGCAGGCGAGACGCTGACCTACGACCTGCACTCGTTCCGGGTCGACGGTAGCCCGATCGAGCTGTGCTGCACGTTGATCCCTCAGCGCGAAGGCGATGAAGTCGTCGGCGTCTACGCGATCGTCCAGGACGTCACCCACCAGCGGGGCGCCGAGCGCCGTGCCGCCGCCGCCGTTCAGCGCCTCCGCGACCTCTACGACATCGCCGCCAGCTCCGAATACTCGCACGCGCGACTCCACGCCACCCTCGAACTGGGCTGCACTGCGTTCGGCCTGGACGCCGGTGCGATCGTCGAATGCGGCCCGGACACGACGATGGAGAGCCGCTATGCGGTCCCGGACCACGCCGCGGTGGACGACGATGCGCTCTACGCCCTCGCGCGGCGCGCGATGGACGACCCCGGTCCGACCGCCATCGTGCTGGATCGTAGCGGAGTCGGGATCAAGATCGTCGTCAACGGCGAGCCGTTCGGTGCGATCGTCTTCGCGACGGCGGGCGAACGCGCTCCGGTCTTCGAGGAGACGGACGCAGATCTGCTCGGGTTGATCGCGACGTTGCTCGGCAGTGCGATCGACCGCCGTCGCGCGCGCGCTCACTTGCGCGCCCTCGCGTACTACGACACCTTGACCGGGCTACCGAATCGGGTCTCGGTCCACGAACGCTTGCGCGAGGCCATCGAGGTCGCGCAATCGCGTCTCGAACGCATCGCCGTGCTCGTCCTCGACTTGGACCGGTTCAAGGATGTCAACGACACCCTCGGCCACGGCCGCGGCGATCTGCTCTTGAAGCTGGTCGCCGAACGGTTGAAGCGTGAGATGTGGCAGCGCGCCACGGTCGCGCGCATGGGCGGTGACGAGTTCGTGCTGATCGTCCCCGACTGCGGCGAGATCGAGAACGTCCGCGACGTCGCCGACCGGGTGCTCGCGATTCTCGCAGAGCCCTTCGCGCTCGACGAGTACGAGCAGTACGTCTCGGCGTCGATCGGCATCGCGATCTATCCCGAGCACGGTAGCGACGACCAGGCGCTCGTGAAGAACGCCGACATCGCGATGTATCGCGCCAAGGACCGCGGTCGGAATACGTCCTTCGTCTACAACTCCTCGCTCGAAGCGCCGATTCACATGCGCCTCTCGCAAGAGCGCCTGCTCCGGCGCGCGCTCGATCTGGGCGAGTTCGAGGTCTTCTACCAACCGCAGATCGACCTGCGGAGCGGTGCGATCGTGAGCGTCGAGGCGTTGGTCCGCTGGAACCATCCCAAGAGCGGCCTGATCGAGCCCGCCCATTTCATCCCGAGCGCCGAGATCAGCGGGTTGATCGTGCCGCTCGGCGACTGGGTCCTCGCGACCGCGGCCAGGCAGGTGCGCGAGTGGCAATCGAGCCTCGGTCCGCTCCGGCTGGCCGTCAATCTCTCGCCGAAACAGTTCCACCAGCGGGACCTGCGCGCGCGCGTCATCCAGAGCATCGCCGATGCGGGCCTGGACCCGTTCTCGCTCGAGCTCGAGATCACCGAGTCGGCTGCCATGTCCGACGCCGATTCGACGGTCGCGATCGTGCGCGACCTGAAAAACGTCGGCATCCGCTTCGCGGTCGACGATTTCGGCACGGGCTACTCGTCCCTCGGCTACCTCCGTCGCTTCGACATCGACGTGCTCAAGATCGACCGCTCGTTCGTCAGCGGCATCGGGGTGCAGCCGAGCGACGAGACGATCGTCCGGACCGTGCTTGCGATGGCTCACAGCCTCGGGCTTGAAGTCGTGGCGGAGGGGGTCGAAACCGAGGCCCAGGTCACCTTCCTGCGCCTCCACGACTGCGACCTCGTGCAGGGCCACGTGGTGGCGCCGGCCCTGCCGGCCGGAAAACTCGAACGTCTCTTGCGCGAACGCCGAGGAGCCGCGGCTCCGACCGGGTAAGGGGTCCGTATGGACACGCTCGTTTCGCCGTCGTCTGCCCTCGATCGCGAGCACCTGGCCGCCCGCTATCGCCGCAACCGCGAGCGCTCCGCGCAGCTCTTCGCGCTCGTCG
>JBEPVY010000065.1:0-12080 GCA_041690835.1 Vulcanimicrobiota bacterium
TCTTCTCGGCGAACGGCTGGTACGACTCGGTCACGCCGTTCTCGGCGACCGTCTACACCCTCAACCACCTCGAGATCCAGAAGCCGCTCCTGAAGAACATCACGTACGGCTTCTATCCCTCGGGACACATGATCTACCTCAACCCCGACGCGCTCGCGACCTACCACGCCGATCTCGAACGCTGGTACAGGACGCTCCACTAAGGCGCGATTTGTTCGTGCCGAGGGCGCGCGGAGCGCGACCCTCGGCACGACCAAAGCACTTCGGCCCATGCGCTCCTTGCGCGGGCGATGTATGCTCTCGGTATGCAATCAAAAATCATCGGTACGACGCTTCCCGTGCTCGAGGTCGGGCTCGAGCCCGGCGACACGATCGTTGCGGAGCCGGGCGAGTTCTCGTGGATGACCGCCAACATCGCGCTCAACACCACGACCATGACGGCCGGCGCCAAGGGCCTGCTCGGCGTGCTCGGGCGCGCGGTCTCGGGTGGCGGCATCTTCATGACCGAATACACGTCGACGTCCGCTAACGGTATGGTCGCGTTCGCCGCAAAGATCCCCGGGCAGATCGTGCAGCTCGACGTCTCGCCCGGACGCGGCTACATGATCCACCGACACGGCTTCCTCTGCGCGAGCAAAGGCGTCGAACTGACGATGGGCTTTCAGAAGCAGCTCGGCGCCGGCATCTTCGGCGGCAACGGTTTCGTGCTACAACGCTTGGCCGGCACGTGTTCCGCGTGGGTCGAACTCGGCGGCGAAGTCGTCACCTATGACCTGAAACCGGGCGAGACGCTCCAAGTCCATCCCGGGCACATCGGCATGTTCGAAGAGAGCGTCAACTTCGACATGACGATGATGAAAGGCATCCGCAACGCGCTCTTCGGCGGCGACGGCCTCTTCATCGCGCGCCTCACCGGCCCGGGCAAGGTCTGGTTGCAGACGCTGACGCTCCCGAACCTCGCGCACGCGATCGGTCCGTATCTCGGCGCCGACCGCGCCGTCCAGACCACCGAAGCCGGCGTCGCCGGCGCGATCGCCGGCGACGTCCTCAAGGGGCTGTTCGGTAGGTGACTACCAGGCTAGGGCGTCGTCTTGAGCATCTTTATCGGCGGAAGTTCTTTCTTGCCGGCAGCTTTGAGGGCCGCGTTGACGGCGGGTAGCGTGCCGACGTAGGCGTTGTACTTGCCCATCCCGTCGGCGAACGCGGCGTCCATCCGCTTTGCGAACGAGACGGCCGGCGGCGTGACGAATCCGGTGTACATCAGACCGCCGATATCCTCGCGCAGCGCGCCCGGGCGCTGGATCGAATCTTCGCCGTTCTGGAAGTTCGCGGTGAGCACGTCGAAGAGCGCCTTGTGCGCCGCGGTCGCCGCGTCGAGCGTCTTCTGCAGATCCGTAAGATCGTTCTTCTTCGCGTCCGCGGATGCGGCATCGAGCGCCTTCTTCACGCTGTCCAGATTGTTCAGCGCCGTGTCGAGCGTCGAGAGCGCGCCTTCGTACTTCCTAGAGAAGGCGTAACCTGCGTCCGCCTGCGCCTGCGTGAAGGCCGTCCGCGGATCGAACTTCGCGACGAACTTCTGCATCCAGGACTTTCCGTCGAGCGTCAGCCGGACGGCGTAGTTGCCGGGCGGTGCGCCCGGGCCTTCGTTCGGGCCCTGAAATCCGCGCGCGCCGCCGTCCCATTTGACGGGTCCGTCGATCTGGAAGTCCCAGACGTACCGGTTGACGCCCGAGGCGTTATCGACGTACGGAGTCTCCTTTCCGCCCACCTTGTGCGTGCCTGAGACCGTTCGGATCACCTTGCCGGTCGCATCGATGATCTCGATCTTCGGCGCGACCTTGGCCGGCTGCTTCTGGTAGAACGAGATGATCGCGCCGTACGGCGGATTGTCGCCGGAGTATGCGGTGTAGTTCCAACCTTCATCGTTCTGATGCAGATTGTACTGATAGGCCGGGCGCGGCGCGAACAGATACGCGTCGCCCGCAAGCGCACCGTGCAGGCCCTGTACCGGTGCGAGATCGTCCATGATGTAGATCGAGCGTCCGTGCGTTGCGACGACCAAGTCATTTGCCTGCGTCTGCGTGCGGATGTCCCGAACCGACGAGGCGGGCATCTCGTTCTGGAACGACTGCCACGTCTTAGCGCCGTCGAATGAGACCTGAATGCCCTGCTCGGTGCCGAGATAGACGACGTCCTTGTTCCGGGCGTCCGGACGGATCGTGCGCAGATAGATGTCGTCGGCCAGACCGGCGACGATCGAACTCCAGCTCTTGCCGTAGTCGTGCGTGACGAACGCGTACGGTTTCAAATCGCCGGAGAAGTGGCGGTCCAGGATCATGTATGCCGTTCCCGCGACCAGCGGCGACGGGGCGATCGTCTCGACGCGACCGAACGTCGGCAGGTTCGGCGGCGTGACGTTGCTCCAATGCTTGCCGCCGTCGCGGGTGAGCTGCACCAAGCCGTCGTCGGTGCCGACCCAGATCTCGCCGCTCCGGAGCGACGAACCCTCGATGTCGAGGATCGTGTCGCTGTACTCGGCGCCCGAAACGTCGTGCACCATCGGTCCGCCGGTCGGCTTCTGATGCGCCTTGTCGTTCACGGTCAGGTCCGGGGAGATCGGTTTCCAACTGATCCCGCGATCGGTCGATTGGAAGACCACGTTCGCACCGATCCAGGCGATGTGCCCGTTCCAGGGCGCAAACGCGACCGGCGAATCCCAGTTGAAGCGATACTTGGCGGTCGAGAGGTCGTACGACTCTTGCGCGGTCGAGTAGTACGGAACCCCTCCCCAGCCGTCTTGCGTCTTCTTGTTGTAGAGCGTCAGGAAGCCGTTTTCGGAGTCGCTCCAGATCCAGTTCGGATCGATCGGGTCGGGCACGGCCCATTCGCCGTCGCCGCCCGTCGACGTGAACCAGTACTTGTTCCCGATGCCGCTCGGGTCGAGCGAGTTCGAGGGGCCGCACCACGCGTCGTTGTCCTGCAGACCGGCGCAGATGGTATACGGATTCTCGTTCGAGAGTCCGACGTGGTAGATCTGCGCGATCGGCAGGTCCGCCGAGAAGAACCAGTCGGCGCCGTTATCGTTCGTGAGCGCGTAGCCGCCGTCTTCGCCGACGATCATCCGCGTCGGATCGTTCGCGGCGATCCACATCGCGTGGTAGTCGACGTGCGTCGACCGCGCGATCGTGCGGAACTTCTTCCCGCCGTCGGTCGAGACGGTCAGGTTGTTGGAGATGCCGTAGACACGATCTTTGTTCTTCGGATCGACGGTCACGTGCGAGAAGTAGAACGGGCGCTGGTTGGCGTTGGTATCGCTGCTGACGAGCGTCCAGGTCGCGCCGGCGTCGTCGCTGCGCCACAAGATGCCCGAGGTCGACTCGATCAATGCATAGACGCGGTTGTCATCGCTCGGTGCGACCGCTAAGCCGTACCGCCCGGTCGTGCCTTCGGGTAGACCGTGTCCGCTCAACTTGGTCCACGTCTTGCCGCCGTCGGTGGATTTGTACAAGCCGTCGTCGGGGCCGCCGCTCGAGAAGTTCCAGGGCTGACGGCGGAACTGCCAGATGCCGGCGTAGATCACGTTCGGATGCTGCGCGCTCATCGCCATATCGCTCGCGCCGCTGGCCGGCCCGACGTAGAGCGTCTTGTCCCAGGTCTTGCCGCCGTCCCAGGTGACGTAGACGCCGCGATCGACGCTATCCGCGAACAGGTCGCCGAGCACGCCGACGATCACGTGCTTCGAGTCGGTCGGGTCGATCAGGATGCGCGAGATCTGGCGCGAGGTCTTCAGGCCCACGTTCGTCCAGGTATCGCCGCCGTCGGTCGTCTTCCAGATGCCGTTGCCGTACGAGATGTCGTTACGCGGATTGGCCTCGCCGGTTCCGACCCAGACCGTGTCGTTCTCCTTGGGGTCGATGGCGACGTCGCCGATCGCGCCGATCTTGGTGAACTTCGCGGCCCATGTCTGGCCGCCGTTCTCGCTCTTCCACGCGCCGCCACCGGCCGAGCCGAGCCAGTAGAGCTTCGGATTCGTGTTCGACCCTGCGACCGCGCTGACGCGCCCGCCGCCGGCTGCGGGGCCGACCTCGCGCCAATCCAGATGCGCGAGCGGCGGCCCGGGGGTCGGCGTCGGCGTCGGTTTCGGCGTCGCGCTGGCCGCGGAGCTTGGGCTCGGGCTCGGAGCGGGGCTCGGACTCGCCGATCGCGCGGGCAAACCCGTAGCTGCGAGGGCGACGCAAAGAACGGTCAGGATGGCAAAACGGCGCAAGTGGCTACTCCCGGAAGAAAGCGTGTACCATGGCCTGCGCTCCCGTCGCCCGTTTTCCTACCGAGCGCGAATCAAAGATGAATCAAAAGCCGACCCAGGACGATTCCGCCGTAGCATGCCGCGATGGCGATCACGATGCTTGCAGCCACATAGATCAGTCCGACCAGGGGCGTGCGTCCACCCAGCATGCCGAGCGCCTCGAGCGAGAAGGCCGAGAAGGTCGTGAATCCGCCGAGTACGCCGACCATGAGAAAGACCCGGGCCACGTTCGTCATGCCGAACGCGTGACCGAGGAAGAGTTCTCCGATGAAGCCGATCGCAAAGCTACCGCCGACGTTGATGATCAGCGTCCCCCACGGAAAGTTCGGCCCGAACCAGTGGAGTGCCGCAATACCGAACAGATACCGTAGGGTGGATCCGAGGCCGCCACCGAGCGCGACCGCCAGGACGTTGCGCCAGTCGAGCGTCACCGGGACAGGTGCGTCCGGGCTGCGTTGGACTTCTGGTAGGCCGGCACGTTCTTGTTGTACGCCCACCACGTCGAGAAATAGATCAGGCCACACATCACGACGAAGAACCCGATCACGCCGAATCCCCACATGCGACGCTTGCCGGGGGACATTCCTGAGAAACGACTCATGTGATGAAGGTCTCACCTCTAAAGGAGTGGGGCGCTGGCTCCGATACTAGCACATATGCTTTCGAGGTTCGCCGCCCTTTTCGCGGGGCTCTTGGTGTTTTTCTGTTCCGCGTCGGCTCAGGCCGCTCCGGTGAACACGGCGGCCTCTCCGCTCAAGATCGCGGCCTATGCGACCGTCCTGCGGACGATCAATCCGCAGCTCCCGCAGTGGCAGAGCAAGGATCTCGCGAGCCGCCTGCTCCGGAATGCTTCGCATTGGAAGATCGACCCGAACCTGTTGGCCGCGCTCGTGACCGTCGAGTCGCGCTGGCACACCCACGCGCGTTCGCGGGTCGGCGCGATCGGGCTCGGGCAGTTGATGCCCGGCACGGCCGCCGCGCTTCACGTGAACCCGCGCGATGCCGGCCAGAACCTTTCGGGCTCGGCGCGATACCTGAGCGGTCTGCTCGACCGCTTCTCCAAGCGTTCCAATCGCTTGGCGCTGGCGTGCGCCGCGTACAACGCCGGACCCCAAGCGGTCGTGCGCTTCGGCGGCATTCCGCCCTACGCCGAGACCCAGCACTACGTCGTGCGCGTGATGCGCGCGATGCGTCACATCGAGCGTTCGTTGCGCGTGCCGCTCGCGATGGCGCGGAACACGACACCGACCGCGCCCGACGTCGGCTACTGGTCGGGGAACTAAAGCCTCTTCAAGATCTCCGCGACCGCATCGCGCACCGTGTGCGATGCGTCGACGCGCACGCCGGTCGCACCCGCGTTCCGAGCGGCTTGGACGTCGCTCTCCTTATCTCCGATCACCACGCAGCAAGCCGGATCCACGCCGAGCGCGCGGGCCGCATCCAGGATCAACTTCGGCCGGGGCTTGCGACAGTCGCAGCCGTCGTCCGGGCCGTGCGGACAGACGAAAAATCCGGCGAAAGGTCCGAGCAGTTCGTCGACCCTCGCGTTGACGGTGTCGACCTGGGCGGGCGTGATCAGTCCGCGCCCGACGCCGCTCTGGTTGCTCACGACCGCGATCGGGATCCCGGCCGCGCGTAACGCATCGAGCGCTTCGCGCACGCCTGGCAACGCGACGACCCGGGCCGGGTCGCCGTTATACGGAACGTCCTCGATCAGCGTCTCGTCGCGATCGAAGAGGACCGCGCACGTCCCTCGACTACGCTTCGCTACGCTCGGGATGACACCGGCTCCGGCACGTAGACCTCGGCGCCACTCTCTGCGAACTCGCGGGACTTCTCGGCCATGCCGGACTCGGCGTACTCGCGCACTTCTTGGGTGATCTTCATCGAGCAGAAATGCGGTCCGCACATCGAGCAGAAATGCGCGACCTTAGCGCCGGCGGCCGGGAGCGTCTCGTCGTGGAACTCGCGGGCCGTCTCCGGATCGAGCGAGAGATCGAACTGATCCTCCCACCGGAACTCGAAGCGCGCCTTCGAGAGCGTGTCGTCCCAATGCCGCGCGCGGGGATGACCCTTGGCGACGTCGGCCGCGTGGGCCGCGATCTTGTACGCGATCACGCCGTCCTTGACGTCTTTTTTATTCGGCAAGCCGAGGTGTTCTTTCGGCGTGACGTAGCAGAGCATCGCCGTGCCGAACCAGCCGATCATGGCGGCGCCGATCGCCGACGTGATGTGGTCGTAGCCGGGCGCGATGTCGGTCACGAGCGGGCCGAGCGTGTAGAACGGCGCTTCGTGGCAGATCTCGAGCTGCTTGTCCATGTTCTCTTTGATCATGTGCATCGGCACGTGGCCGGGGCCCTCGATCATCACCTGGACGTCGTGCTTCCATGCGATCTGGGTGAGTTCGCCGAGCGTCTCGAGTTCGCCGAACTGGGCTTCGTCGTTCGCATCCGCGAGGCAACCCGGACGCAATCCGTCGCCGAGCGAGAACGCGATGTCGTACGCCTTCATGATCTCGCAGATCTCTTCGAAATGCGTGTAGAGGAAGTTCTCCTTGTGATGCGAGAGGCACCACTTGGCCAGGATCGAGCCGCCGCGCGAGACGATGCCGGTCACGCGCTTGGCGGTCAGCGGGACGTAACGCAGCAGCACGCCCGCGTGAATGGTGAAGTAGTCGACGCCCTGTTCGGCCTGCTCGATCAACGTATCGCGATACAGTTCCCAGGTCAGGTCTTCCGCTTTACCGTCGACCTTCTCGAGCGCCTGATAGATCGGGACCGTGCCGATCGGCACGGCCGAGTTGCGCAGGATCCACTCGCGCGTCTCGTGGATGTTCTTGCCGGTCGAGAGATCCATCACCGTGTCGGCGCCCCACTTGGTCGCCCACGTCATCTTCTCGACCTCTTCGTCGATCGTCGACGCGACCGCCGAGTTGCCGATGTTCGCGTTGATCTTCACCAGGAAGCCGCGGCCGATGATCATCGGCTCGCTCTCGGGGTGATTGATGTTGTTCGGGATGATCGCGCGGCCGCGCGCGACTTCGGCGCGCACGAACTCCGGCTCGCAGCCTTCCCGGATCGCGATATAGCGCATCTCGGGCGTGATCTCGCCGCGACGCGCGTAGTGCATCTGGGTGACGTTCGCGCCCGGCTTACCGACCCGCGCCTTGCGCTTGTTGACGAAGCGGACGGCATCGAGTTCGGCCATCGCTTCGCGGCCGCGGCGGTAGAGCGAGGTCGGCTTCTCGAGCTCGACGGTATCGTTCCGATCCGCGATCCAGGTCGCGCGCACCGGCTCGAGGCCGGCGTGCAGGTCGATGGTCACGTTCGGATCGCCGTGGGGACCGCTCGTATCGTAGACGGTATGGGTGCTGCCGTCGGTCAGCGCGATCTCGCGCATCGGTACGCGCAACTCGTCGTCGACATAGACTTTCACTGCGGATATCCTTTCCTACACCGGCATTATCCGGATCAGGTACAACGGTCGGCGGAGCAACCGCCCTCTCAGCCCGCGGAATGCGAGCTCCCGTAAGCACCTAGGATTAGCCGCGGAGCCGATGTTTCCTTAGGTCGGGACGCTTTTTCGTGATGGTGATGCGGGTGCCGTTGACCGTCAGGTTGGTTACGACGCTGCGGCCGGCGTTATCGGTCACCGTCACCGAGGCCGAGCCGGCCACCGTGCTCCGGACGTCGATCACGCGGGGTGAGCCCGACCGGAACGTGCAGGTGATGCCGCCCGTGCAACCGACCGTGAACGTCTGCGAGGCGGTCCCGCCCGCTACCGCAAGCTGGGCACTAGCGGCGACGGGCATCGGCGACGGAAGGTTCGAGAAGACGTTCCAGGAGTCGGTCAGGACGAGCCTCACCAGAGCGCTGGAGTCGTCGCCGGTGCACAGACCCCACGGCTGCCCAACGCCGTCGAAGGCCAGGCCATCGCAGAACGGATTCTGACCGACGGTGCTGGGCGGAACGATGAACGACTGATCCGGCTGCGCGGGCGAAAGGATCCCGACTCCGTGACTGCCGTACGCGACCAGGCCGCCGACGCTCGGTTGCGCTGCGATCGCGTAGGGAGAGCTCCCGGCCGGCAGCGTGTAGTAGCCGGTCGAAAAGCCGTACTGGCCGGCCGGGATCATCTCGATAAAGCTGTCCGACGCGCCGACGCCGAACGCCGGACGCAAACGCGATCCGCCGGACGTACCGGACGGATCGTACACCGTGACGAGGATGTTGCCGGCGGCGTCGCGCGTCATCTCACCGACTTCACTTCCGATCGGCAGATCGACGGGCTCAGGGACCGGCGAGGCGGCTACCGTCGCGCGGAACACGTCGGATCCTAGCGACTGACTGTTGCCGATCCAGACGTTGCCGATGCTGGTGTCGGCGGCGATCCCGCTGGAATAGACGGTGGTTCGGTCGTCGTACAACTCCTGGAATTGCGGACCGCCGGGATCCACCGAGCACAGGCCGTTCAGCGTCACGTTTCCGGCGTAGTCGTCGTCCGTGAACCACAGATGGTCGGTGCCGTCGACCGTCATATCCCACGGATCCGACGGACCGGCCGTCGCGACCGAGATGGGCGTGTCGTTCGCGCCGCTCACGCAATGCAACGCCGCGGTACCGCTCTGGCTCGTAGAGATCCAGGTCCCGCCGAACTTCGGGTCGACCAGAACGGCGTTGGGGACGTAGGCGAGCGCGGCGTTCAGAATCGTCTGCACGCCGGTGGAAGGATTCATCGAGACAAGTTCGCCGCCGGCGACGTCATCCGAGGTCAGATAGATCAGGTTTCCGCCGGACGGAACCATGTTCCGGATGTCGTTGGCATTCGCTCCGCCGTCGCCGGCTGCGAACGAGAGCAGCGCTGTGACCGGATGGAACGCCAGCGTCTGCGTGACGGCGCCGGCGCTCGCGCTGATCGTCACCGCGCTGGTCGGGGCATTATAATACGATGGGGCGCCCAGATACGTCAGCGCCGATGTGGTGTGGTTTGAATCGGCGAACGAAGCGGTCCCGAGCGAGAGGCCCGAGCCGCCCGGTAGCGCGACCACGATCGGCGTATCGTACGTACCGACGATGACCGCACCGCTCGCGTCTTTGGCGACGACGTTCAAGGTGGCGGCGTCGCCGATCGGGACGTAGGGATCCATCACCGAACCGTGCACGATCGTGAGCCCGATCTGTTTGACGGCTCCGGTGAGGACGACGTCGAGCGCCGGGCTCGGCGATGCGATCGCCGAGAACGTCGACGTGATCGAACCGCTGGAAAGGATCGATCCGCCCGCGTTCGCGGCGGAGTACGCCGTGATCGCGACCGTATCGACGCCGAACGTCGCGGTCACGGAGATCGTGCAGGTGTATCCGCCGCTCACCGCCGTGCACTGCGAGCCGGGGACGTTGGCGATCACGGCGGCGTACGCGGTGCCGCCTTGCGGCGTGACGACGACGCCGATCGATGCGGTGTTCGGCGAGACGTATGCGGGAGATTTCTCAAGCGACGTCGCGGGCTTCGGCGGGATCACAATCGTCACCGACGCGCCGGTCGAGCCTGCGCTACCGGCTTGGCCGCCGCCCGAAGGCACGACCCCGCCCGAACTCCCGCCACCGCCGCAACCCGCAGCGAGTGCGACGACGAAGAGTGCCAGGCAAGCGACGAGAGGTTTGCGCATGATGCCCTCCATGGATAATAGCTGCGCTTCCGACAAGCGCTTTCCGCATACTAACAGAGCGACTTCGGATGTGCGGAGGGCTGACCTGCCGGGCGGGAAGGTCCTTTCGGCCCTCGTCCTGCGCCCGTCGCAGGGCGAACCGCCCGACGCGCGAAGCGCAGGCGTTAGGATTTGGAGGGACTGCCCGTGCGTTCTATCGCCGCGTTGCTCGTATCGTTTTCTCTGGTCGTGCTCACGATCGCTCCGGCTCAAGCCGCGGCGGACAAGACCGTCACGAATCTCAAGGGCGACGTCTCCTATCGAGCGGGAAGCGCCACCCCGACGGCGGTCGCGCTGAAGGCGACGCTTGCGCTCGCCGACATGGACAGCACGATCACCGGTGCCAACTCGGAGGCGGCCATCGGCCTCCCCGACAGTTCGCGCGTGCTGGTCGGACAGAACAGCAACGTCCAACTCACGTCCTTCAATCAGACCGGGATCGCCACGGCCAAGTTCGTCGTCGTCGGAAAGGTCCGCTTCACCGTCGAGCATCCGGCCGGCGCACATGCGGACTATACGTTCAAGACCGGCACCGCACAGATCGCCGTCCGCGGAACCACCGGCGATATCTCGTGGGATCCCACCACGAATACGCTGCAAGTGAACTGCTACGATCTGAGCGATCCGGCACTGCCGATCCAGGTGACGCTCTCCGACGGACAGATCATCACCATCGGCAAGGGTCAGTCGCTGCTCACGCACCTGCCGTCGAATCCGGCCGATCCGCCGCACGTGCAGAACATCACCCACCCGCTCGCCGATACGTTCTCCGAGTTCGGCGCGCCCGCCAACGCCAAAGCGCTCGGCCTGCTCAAGCCGCGCCCGTGGTTCTTGGCAGGCGGCTGGATCATCTTGGTCCCGCTCATCCTGGTGGTCACCAACCATCATCCGGCACCCAGCGAAGAAGCCCCCAACAGCGGCACCTATCCGGTCGTCGTCGGCATCCACATCGGCCCCAAACCGTAACGGTAGGCGCGGGATAGGCTTGTAGAAGCGGATACTCGTGCCGTACGTCATTCTCGGTGGTGCGCAGATCGCGGTCGGAGCGGCCGCGATTTTTGCGCGTTGGGCGCTCGGTGCCGCCGATCCGTTGGCCGTGAGCGCGGCGCGCCTCGCGATCGCGGCGGTCCTGTTGCTCGCAGCAGCGCTCTTCATGCGCTCGAAGCAGGGCGCGCGCAAGCCGACGCGGCGTGAGAACACGATTCTCGCGTTCGCCGGATGCGCGCTTGCGATCCACTTCGCGACCTGGATCTGGTCGCTCGAATATACGACCGTCGCGATCTCGACGCTGATCGTCTGCTCCACGCCGATCTGGACGGCGCTCTACGATGCGCTCATCCTCAAACGCCCGCTCTCGCGACTCGCGACGATCGCGTTTGCGACCGGAATCGTCGGCATGGCGATGGTGGTCGGCTTCGATACGACCGCACCGCCCGTCGTCGGACACCAATTCCTCGGAGCCGCACTCGCGTTCGTCGGCAGTCTCGGGATCGGCGCCTACTTCATCCTCGTACGCGAAGTGCGCGAGGCGCTCGACACGCGCGCGATCGTCACGCGGACCTACACTTCGGCCGCGGTCGTTCTTGTCGTGGCCGCCGCGATCGCGCACCAGCCGCCCCCGCCGCTCCACGCGACGGTCGCCTGGTCCGGCATCCTCGCCATGGCGCTGGTCTCGCAACTCCTCGGGCACACGGCGCTCAACGCGGCGCTCCGCTGGTTCTCGCCGAGCGCGATCGCCTTCGCGACCCTGCTCGAGCCGATCATCGCGGCCTTGCTGGCGCTCGCCCTGTTCGGGGAGGCGGTCGCTCCTCTCAGCCTGGCCGGAGGCGTGATCCTTCTCGTCTCGATCGGGATTGTGCTTCGGGAAGACCGCCTGCTCCCTCCCCAAACCGAACCCGTGCTCTAGATCGCCTCATACTGGCTCCATCCAATCATACGATTGGGTCCATCCATCGAGAAGGGATGCGGGAGGCGGGCTGAATGAGGGGCGAGCTATGACGACCATCGGACACGACCCCGACCCGCAAGAGACCCAGGAATGGCGCGACGCCCTCGCCGGCGTGATCGCGG
>JBEPVY010000066.1:0-11920 GCA_041690835.1 Vulcanimicrobiota bacterium
CCAAGCTCTCGGGCGGGCAGAAGCGCCGCTTGACGCTGGCGCGCGCGATGATCCACCAGCCGAAACTGTTGATCCTCGACGAGCCGACCGCCGGCGTCGACGTGGAACTGCGGATCGAGCTCTGGGAGCTGCTTCGGACGCTCAATGCGGGCGGCATGACGATCTTCCTGACGACCCACTACCTCGAAGAGGCGGAGGCGCTCTGCAAGAACATCGCGATCATCCGCGCCGGCAAGATCGTGACCCAACAGAGCACCAGCGACCTGCTCGCAAGCCGCCAGGGATCGACCCTCCAAGACGTCTTCCTGGAGCTGACGCGATGAACCGCATCGGGCTCTGGACGCTGATCAAACGCGAGATGATCCGCAGTCTCAAGGTGATCAACCAGGTCATCTGGCCGCCGATCATCATGACGTTGCTCTACGTCTTCGTGTTCGGCCTCGCGCTCGGCAAGCAACTGCATAACGTCCAAGGCGTCAGCTACGCCGAGTTCCTGATCCCCGGGCTGATCATGCTCCAGGTGATCGACTCGTCGTACGGCGAGTGTTCCAGTTCGCTCTTCCAGGCTCGCTTCATGAACTCGATCCAGGAGATGCTGGTCGCGCCGATGTCGGCCGGCGAGATGGTCTTCGGCTATATCTTCGGAAGCCTGGCGCGCGCGCTGGTGATCGGCGCGCTGATCACGATCGTCGGCTTCCTCGCGGTCCATGCCTACCCGACCAACTGGTTCGTCTTCTTCGGCGTGCTCTGCGTCGTCTCGATCCTGTTCTCGGCGCTCGGCCTGATCTTCGGTCTGCTCGCCGAGAAGTTCGACCACATCGCGGTGCTGACGACCTTCGCGATCACCCCGCTGGTCTTCGTCGGGGGCGTCTTCACGAACGCCGAATCGCTCCCGCCGTTCATGCGCGAACTCTCGCTCTTCAATCCGATGTTCTACACGATCGACGCGTTCCGGTATAGCTATACCGGTCAGAGCTATCTGCCGCTCGGACTTTCGATCGGCGCGATCTGCGCACTCGCCGTCATCTGCACGGGCATCGTCCTGCGTATGATGAGCGTGGGATACAAACTCCGCCCGTGATGATCGCCGCACTCGTACTCGCCACCCACCTCAGCATCGCGCCCTGGAAGGGCGCCGATCCGGCCAACGCCATCGCCGGCGCGACCAAGTATCGCCTGACCGTCACCGGTCGCGCGGGCACCCACGTCCATCTCCGCGCGACCGGCCGGGCGGAGGGTTGGGTCGCCGCGTTCTGCACGAGCGAGGTCTGCTCGCCCGATCAGACGATGCTCGACCTCCCCGCCTCCGGCCACGCCGACATCCAATTCGAACTCGTCCGCGACGACGAGCACGCCGCCCTGACCAGCGGTCGAGTCACCGTGCAGACCGACGACGGCGCCAAGGTCACCACGCAGGCCCCATGACGTCATCGGGGGAGCCTTAGAAGAACGGGTTGTGGGCCTTCTCGAGCGCGATCGTCGTCGGCGGCCCGTGCCCGGGCATGACGGCCGTCTCATCGGGAAGCGTGAAGAGCTTGAAACGGATGCTATTGAGAATATCGTCGTAGGTCGCGACATCGGCATACGCGCCACCGACGCTCCCCGCGAAGAGCGTATCGCCCGTGAACACCGTCGATGCGAACAGGTACGAAACGCTCCCATCCGTATGCCCCGGCGTATGGATCATCCGGATCCGCGCATCGTCCCCGAACGGCAGATCCTCGCCATCCTTCACCAATAACGCCTTCGAAGCGAACGCCCCGATCGCATGCACGTCGGCCTGATGCATCACGATCTGCGCATCCGGAAACGCCCGCGCCACATCCCCCGTAGCATCGCAATGATCCATATGCTGATGCGTGATCAAGATGTACTGAAGGTTGTACGCCCCATCCCGCAGCACGCGCAACAAGTTCGCCGGAATCCCGGCCGGATCGACCAGCGCAGCCCGCTGAGTCCCCGTGATAAAAAAGACATATCCGTTACTCGGATGCGGATCCTGAGGATGATGCCGGACATCGCTCGGCAGTTCGACATGAGGATGCCAACGCCGCGCCTTACTATCCGCCAACTTATGCGGATCCAGCCGAAGCCTACGCGCAACCTCCTCCACAGCCAACGCACCCAACCCCGCCGGATCCACCCCAACCCCGCGCGCCGCCTTCCGAACAATATCGGAAAAGTCGTCCTCCAACGGTATCATGCAGATCACTTTACCCTGTGTTCGAGGGGTTCCCGTGAGACCAGGGGGGGCAGCCTGGAATTCCGCGGACGCTCGCTTTTTCGCATCGTGCGAAAAAGCTGCTCGCCTCGTCGTCGCTCCCGCCATCCTGGCTCCGCTCCTCCCTTCACACGCCACGGAATCCCAGGCTGCCCCCCCTGGTCTCACGGGAACCCCTCGAGCGTCGCCACCCCGCAATGCAACCGGAACCGCCGAGGAAGCGGTCGAAGCGAGCGATATGGAACGCGTCATCATCATCGGGTCCGGCCCGGCCGGCCTCACTGCAGCCGTCTACGCCGCGCGGGCGAACCTCAACCCGCTCGTGCTCGCGGGCGGCATGTACGGCGGCCAGCTGATGCTGACGACCGAGGTCGAGAACTACCCGGGCTTCCCCGACGGCATCATGGGTCCCGACCTGATGATCAAATTCCGCGAACAGGCCGAACGCTTCGGCGCGCGCATCGAGAACGTCGACGTCACCTCGGTCGATTTCAGCGGGACGCCGCTGATCGTCCGGACCGGCGATGACGAATATCACGCACGCACCGTCATCATCGCGACCGGTGCGAGCGCGCGTTGGTTGGACATTCCGAACGAGACGAAGTTGCGCGGCCGCGGGGTCTCGACGTGCGCGACCTGTGACGGCGCGTTCTTCCGCGACAAACATATCGTCGTGGTCGGCGGTGGTGACTCCGCGATGGAAGAAGCCTTGTTCCTCACGCGTTTCGGCCATAAGGTGACGGTCATCCATCGTCGCGACAGCCTGCGCGCGAGCAAGATCATGGCGACTCGCGCGCAAGCCCACGAGAAGATCGACTTCATCTGGAACACGGTTCCGGTCGGCGTCCTCGGCGAAGAACACATGACCGGGTTGCGCCTCAGGAACGTGAACGACGACAGCGAGTATGATTTCGATGCGGATGCGCTCTTCATCGCGATCGGCCACACCCCGAATACCGACATCTTCAAGGGCCAGATCGATCTCGATGCGACCGGTTACATCGAATCGGCCGATGGCACGACCACCAACGTGGAAGGCGTCTTCGTCGCGGGCGACGTGAACGATCTGCGCTACAAGCAGGCGATCACGGCCGCCGGTGCCGGCTGCAAAGCTGCGATGGACGCAGAGAAGCATCTCGAAGCGATGGAGTTCTCGGCGGTTCTTACCTAGTGTGGCGCGGGCTGTTCGTGGGAATCGTCACGTTCGCTTGCGCTCTCTCGCCGTTCTCGCGCGCCGAATGGCGGCCGACGCCTGTCCTTAAGGAGTAACGGTCACCGGGACGACGAGCCTGTGCGTCACGACTTCTGCGGGTCGACGACCACGCTTATGGACGCCGAGTCGCGTCCGCTGGTGAAGACGATCGTGCAGCGTCCGGCCTTCTGTGCGTGGACGTTGAAGGCCATCTTGGCACCGCGTTCGGTCTCTTGTTTGCGCATTCCGGAGATGTGCAGGATGTCGTGACTTGCGGGGGTGGACGAGAAGCAGGTCGACTCGCCGAGCGCGATGGTCATGCCTTTGGTGGAGGCGGAGACCTCTGCGGAGATGCGCCCGCCCATCTCGAGGTAGAGGCGCTGCGGATAGGGTTCGACCGGCTGCGCGAAAGCGGCGGCCGGAGCCAACAGGGCTGCGACCAGGACGGCATACGAGAGCGGTTTGATCACGAGCGGACTCCTCATCGTTCGATCACTTGGTGACGGTGACATGGACGGTCGCCTTCTCGCTACCGGCGCCGAACGTGAACGTGCACGTACCGGGGTTCTTGCCGTAGACGTCGATCGCGATGACCGAGAACGACGAGCCCTCGGTCTTGCCGAAGTACTGTTTTCGCAGGATGTCGTGGGCCGTTTCCGGCTCCGAGTAGCAGGTCGTCCCGTCGAACGATATCCGGCTGCGTGGGGTGGAGGCCGAGATCCGGCTCATCGCTCCGCCGATGCGAATCGTCCGATTCAGCGGCGAGGCGTCGAGGCCGCCTCCCGCCAGCCCGGCGGCGGGGGCGAGCGCGACGACGAGCAGTGCCCCAAGAGCGATCTTCAATGGCGATTTCATATCCGGGGAACGTTGGAAGCGAGGCGGCGGTTCCCTGCGCTCAGGTGACCGCCTCGGCGAGCGCGAGCTCCAACGTCGGGTACTTGAAGGCGTAGCCGAGTTCTTGGGTGCGCTTGGGGAGGACGCGCTGGCCGTTCAAGAGCGCGTCGGCACCCTCGCCGAACATGGCGCGGAGCGCGAACGTCGGCACGGGCAAGAAGGTCGGACGATGGAGCGCCTCGCCGAGCGCCTTGGTGAACGCGGCGTTCGTCACCGGATTCGGAGCGGTCGCGTTGAGCGCGCCGTCGGCACCGTCGATGGCGAGCAGGTAGACACCGACGACATCGTCGACGTGGACCCACGAGAACCACTGCTTGCCGTTGCCGAGGATGCCGCCCGCGCCCACCTTGAACGGCGGCAACATCTTCGCTAGCGCCCCACCGTCGCGCCCGAGCGCGATGCCCGTGCGCACGCATGCGACGCGCATTCCTAGATCGTGCGCGTTGCGCGCGGTCGCTTCCCAGCGCGCGCAGACGTCGGCCAGGAAGTCGCTGCCCGGACCGTCGCTCTCGGTGAACTCGGCGGTCTGGCTGTAGCCGTAGTACCCGGTCGCCGAGGCCGAGATGTAGGCGGCCGGCTTGTGCGGCTGCATCGCGAGGGCGTCCAAGAAGCGTTGCGGCAGTGCGGTGCGGCTCTCGAGGATCTCGCGCTTGACTTCGTCAGTCCACTTCTGCCCGACCGACGTCCCGGCGAGGTTGACGACGACGTCGCACGCGGCGGCGCCGTGGGCCGCAGCTTCGGGGTCGCGGAGCGAGAGCTGGCGGACGTCGTCGCCACGCGCGACCAGCGCCTTGGAAAGATGGCCGCCGATGAATCCGGTCCCGCCGAGCAGCCCGACCTTCATGCGACACCTACGTGCGCGGCGCTGCCGACCAGCGCTTCGATCTCGGCGATGGTCTTCGGGATCGCTTGGGTGAGGTTGTCGCTCCCGTCGGCGGTCACCAGGATGTCGTCTTCGATGCGGATACCGATCCCCTTGAAGCGTTCGTCCACATCGAGATCGCGCTGGACGTAGATGCCCGGCTCGACCGTGGTCACCATGCCGGCCTCCAACAGGCGCGGCTTGTCCTCGGCGTCGAGATAGTCGCCGACGTCGTGCACGTCGAGCCCGAGCCAATGCCCGGTGCCGTGCATGTAGAAGTCCTTATACGTCTCGTTCTCGATCGCTTCGTCGGCACTGCCCTTGAGGAGGCCGAGATCGATCAGGCCTTCGGTGATGACGCGGACCGAGGCCTCGTGGAACATGTTGCGCGGCGTTCCCGGGGTTACGCATGCGATCGAAGCTTCTTGGGCCGCGAGCACGATCTCGTAGATCGCGCGTTGCTCCGCGCTGAAGCGGCCGTTGACCGGCCAGGTGCGCGTCACATCGCAGGTATAGCAATCGACCTCGGCACCGCTATCGACCAAGAGCAGATCGCCGTCCTTGAGGACGTCGCGGTTGGTCACGTAGTGCAGGATGGTCGCGTTCTCGCCCGTCCCGACGATCGACTCGTAGGCCGGGCATTGCGCGCCGGCGCGCGCGTATTCGTATTCGATCGTGGCTTCGATCTCGTACTCGTGGAGCCCGGGGCGGGTCGCGCGCATCGCGGCGACGTGGCCTTGATGGGTGGCCTCGGCGGCCCGGCGCATGATCGCGACCTCGTCGGCCGTCTTGAAGAGGCGCATCTCATGGATCGGAATGGCGGGATCGGCGAAGCGTGCCGGTGCGTGGCTACTGCGGCGCGTCTTCGCGCGGGCCGCTTCTAGCGCTGCCTGCACGGTGCGGTCGCGAGCTTCGTCGGCACCGAAGGTGTAGTGCAGGGTTCGGGCGCCGGCGATATATCCGGGCAGACGCTCCGCGAGTTCCTCTATCGGGTAGGCGGCGTCGATGCCGAGCGCGCCGGGTGCGGCGGCCGAACCGAGCCGACGCCCGTTCCAGATCTCTTTGAGGCGATCGCGCTCGCGCAGGAACAGGACGCTCCGGTGCTCGGCATGATGGGGAGCGAGCACGAGCAAAGCGTCCGGTTCGTCAAAGCCGGTCAGGTAGAAGAAGTCGGAGCTCTGGCGGAACGAGAATTCGGTGTCGTTGCTGCGCGTGAGCTGATGCGCGCCCGGGACGATCATGACGTCGCCGGCGATACCGTCGAGGATGCGTTTGCGGCGCTCGCTGTAGGGAAGCATGTCGGGTGCTTCCCGGACGGCGCTAGCGGAGCCTGGCCGTTACGGCATCGATCGCCGCGGGAGCGCCCGCCAGGTCGGGAAACGCGACCGCCGCATACCCATTGCGGGCGTAGAGGACGTCGTCGAGCGCGCGGACGGCGGCCAGGGCGTCGGCGTTGCGCGTCGGGTCGGGGTGAGCGTCGAACGCGCGTGCGACCGACGCGAAGCGGCCGAGCGCCTGCGAGGCGGAGGCCACCTGCGCGGCGTTCTGCGTCGTCCGCACCTTCGCAAGCGCGCTCCGCATCGAGTCCACGTAGGAACCGAAGCTGTACGGCAGCGTCGGCTTGTCGGCGAAGCGCATCGCAAGCAGGGCGAGCATCTGCGCGATCGCGCGATGGTTGACGAAGCCCGTGTCGGCGAAGCGCCTGGCGTATTGGAGATCGTCGAAGCCCGAGTGATAGACCCCGAACGATCCGCCGAAGCCCACTTCGAGGGTCGGAATCCCGAGGTCGTAGAGGAAACTCTCGTGATCGGAGCCGCCGCCCGGAGATCCGACGTCGATGCCGCCGCGTTGCGCGCTCCACCGATCGAAGATGGTCTGACGTTCGGTATGCGGATCGCGCACGCGCTTGGTCGCTTCGAGGATCGCGGGGCCGAACGCGGCGACGCCGGAGGCGCCGAAGGTCTGCCCGGTCGTGCCTTCGTCGGTATTGAAGTAGGCGACCGCGCCGTCGCGCAGCTCGTCTTGATGGACGCGGACGTAGGTGTTGGAGCCGGCTTCGCCGATCTCTTCGCCGTCGAAGCCGACGACCGTGATCGAACGCTGCGGTTGCCAGCCGGAGCGATGCATGTAGCCGAGCGCGCGAGCGACCTCGATCAAGATCGAGATACCCGAACCGTTGTCGGTCACGCCGTAGACCCACGCGTCGCGATGCGCGCCCAGAACGACAGACTGGGTCGGATCGCTCCCGGAGATCGTGCCGACCGTGTTCCAGAGCGTCTCGACCTTGCGCTCGAGGTAGACTTCCAGGCGCGCATCCGCTGTGGTGACGCCGCCGCGCATGTCGGCCAGGATGCGCCGGGCGTTGAGATCGCTGATCGGCAGGACCGGGATGCTCAGTTCCGGCGCGCCGAGCGCTCCGCGCTGGACCGCGCCGAGCGGACGGTTCGGCCCGTTCGGATAACGCGCGCCACGCCGGTCGTCGGCCGGATCGCTGAAGAAGATCACGCCGGCCGCACCGTTCGCCTGCGCCCTTCGGGCCAGCCCGCCGCGGAACTCGCGGCCGTAGCGCACCAGCGCGATCGCGCCGCGCACGCTGCCCCCGTGCGCCGCGAGCGCCGCATAGTCGGAATCGAGGCCGTGTCCGGCGTCGACCACGCGTGCGGTCACGTCTCCGTTCCCGCTGCCGGCGTTGAAGGGCAGTCCGGCATCCTTGCGGGTGCCGTCCGGGTCGCTCGGGATGGGCGTCTCGCGCAGTTCGAAATTGATCCGGGGCGAGGTGAGGAGTTGCAGTCGGAGGTGCTTCGGCGTGTAGACCTCGGCGGTGAACGGTTCGATACGCGCATCGAAGCCGGCGCCCGCGAGCTTGTCGCGCATCCACTCCGCGACGAACTGATCCGCGCCGGTACCCGCATAGCGGGCGCGCTGGTTCAGGAAGGTCGACGAGTCGAGAGCCCCCTGCACGCTCGGGACGTCGAGCAGTTCCTTTTCGAGCGAGAGCGAGACGGGCGCCGCGGCGAGGAGCGCCAGAGCGCCGACCAGGGCGGCGAGGGTCCGGGTGAACGGCGACATGTCTCTATCTGTATCGGCCGTTCACCTGATGCAGGCGAGCAGACGAACCGCCCGAGCCTCCATGCCCTGGGCGGCGACCTTCGGGTGGGTCAGGTAGAAGAGCGTCATGATGCGCAGGACGAAGCGGTGTCGTTCGGGATGCGGCAGGTGGGCGAATCGCTCCTCGGCGGCGTTCGCGAGCACGGCGAAACGCTCGCGCATGCGTGGGTCGCCGCCGTAGAGCGAGGCCAGATTGAGCTCTCCGTGCTCGCGGTCCTCGTCTTCGTCGATAAACGCATCCAGCAAGACGTGAAGCGCCGCGACGGGCGGGAAGTAGGCGTCGTAACCGGCTCGCGCGGCGTCACCTTCGCCCGCCATCGCGAGGAAGAGCGGTACGTAGACCTGCCACTGCGAGCCGGCAGCCGCAGCGAACTCGTACCATTCGAGCTGCGCGAAGCGTTCGCGATGGCGGTCGTACCAGGCGATGCAGGCCTCTTCGCGTTCGCCCGGCGGGAGGTGTTTGAAGGTCTGCAGATCGCTGTAGAACGCGGCCGCTTCGGCGAAGAGCGGGGCGAGCGCGTCGAGACCGGCGACGGCCTTGAGGCCGACGCGCGTCTGCGCGACCAGATAGGCCAGGTACCCGCCGTCGCCTCCGCTCGGACCGTCGGCGTAGTAGTCACCGATCGGACGCGTCGGGTCCAATGCGTCGGCAAGCGCGCGGTGCAACGTCGGGTAGGCGGCCGGTGCGACGTCCGGATGACGATCGCAGAGGTTATCGAGAAAGTCGTAGATCGTCTCGAGCGGCGCGACGATCGCGATGTAGCGCCTCTGCAGTTCCGGCGGCAAGAACGTCGCGAGGATGCAGGCGCCGGCGACGTGGTACGCCTTGTGTTCGACCGAAGCGACCGCTTGTACGCGCAGCCGCTCGTCGGGTATCGCTTCTGCGTGCACGCGGATCCCGGCAAGAGCGGTGGCGGCCTGCGGAACGATCGTGCGAAGAAAGCGTAGCAGCGTTAGAAACGTAGAAGGCCCGCCGCGGAAGAGAAAGCGCAGGCGCGGCGGCGAGGCGAGCACGTGACGCACGGCCCAGCGTATGTCGTCTTTCACGAACGCTAGATGCCGCCGACGAATCGACCGGGATTGAGCGTGCCGTTCGGATCGAAACGCCGTTTGAGCGCCCGCATCTTCTCGATGGCCGGCGGCGGAGCGCCCCACACGTTCAGATTGGCGCGCGCGGGAAAGTCGCCCGCGATCACCTGGGCGTTCGGTACGTCGTCGTGAAGGACGTCGTCGAAGATCTCGATCTTCGCCACGAACGAGCGCGCGTCGACGTCCGAGACGCGCAGCACCGCATCACCGTTCATCACGTCGGCGATCGAGTCGGGCCGCAGTTCGAACCGATGCGCGAGCGCCCGCATCGTCAGAGCGCGTTCTTCGACGCTGCTCGGATCGCCGATCGAGCGATAGGTGACCGAACGCTGGTCGATGGAGGAGACGTAGGCATCGACCGCGCGCTCGAAAGCGATGCTCGCGCCCGCATCGACCACGTGCGTCTCCGGAACGCCCGCCTTGCCGAGTCCCGAGCGCAGATCCCGGGTCGCACGATCCAAGAGCGCGGTCGAGCCTTCCATCAATACGAACAGCCGGCCGTCGTCGGCGTCGTTGCCGCCGATCTCCTTCGCGAAGCCCTCTACCCAGAAGGCCGCGGCAGGCGTCGCCGTCATCGTCTGGAGGTGGGCGATCGCGCGCGAGCGCGAGTTGAGCGGAAGCGGGTGATGAAACGCGCGGGCCGCTTTCGGCGCCGGCAGCGTCTTGAGATTGATCGAGACGAGGACGCCGAGCGTCCCGCACGAGCCGACGTAGAGCTTGCTCATATCGTAACCGGTGACGTTCTTGACGACCATGCCGCCGGCGTTGGCAAGGGTTCCGTCGGCGAGCGCGATCCGACTGCCGATCACGTAGTCGCGGGTCCGCCCGTAGAGATGCCGGCGCGGACCGGCCCAGGCCGCGGCCAGCGTTCCGCCGACGGTCGCGCGCTTGCGCAGTGGCGCATCGAGCGGCACGAACTGATCGTACTTCGCAAGCGCGCTGGAGAACGCGTGCAACGTCATGCCGGATTGCACCGAGGCGGTCAGGTCGGCATGTTCGTGGGCGATCATGTGCTTGAGCTTGAGGGTGCTCACGATCGTGTCGGTCGGCGAGGCCGGGAGCCCGATGCCGGCAAGCGTCGCGCCGCCCTCGATAGCGACGATGCGCCCGTTCCGGTCGCAGCTCGCGAGGAGGGCCGCCAGCTCTTCGGGCGTCGCCGGTGCGAGCCGTTCGATCTCGCCGCTCACGGGCGCAACTCCGCGCAAGATGCACCGCGCGGAAAGATCTTATCCGGATTGAAGTGCCGGCTGTTGTCGAAGACGTCGCGGACGCGTAGCATCGTATCGATATCGTCATCGTTGAAGACGCGTGCTAGGGTGTCGCGCTTCTCGTAGCCGATGCCGTGCTCGCCCGAGATCGTGCCGCCCAGATCGACGGCGGCCGAGAGGATGACGTTACCGACTTCGACGACGGCTGCGACCTGACGCTTGTCCCGCTTGTCGTACATGATGAGCGGATGCAGGTTGCCGTCGCCGGCGTGAAAGACGTTGCCGATGGTGAGATCGTGCGCGACAGCCGCGTCGTCGACGAGTTTGAGCATCTGCGGCAGCTTGGTCCGCGGCACGACCACGTCTTGAAGATAGGTGTTCGGGGCGATCCGTCCGGCCGCGCCGAACGCGCCCTTGCGCGCGGCCCAGAGTCCGTCGCGCTCCGCTTGCGATCGCGCGGCGCGCCAGGTCAGGCCGCCGGATCGGCGGCAGATCTTCTCGATCGCCGCTTCGCACTCGTCCATATCGTCTTCGAAGCCGGCGTTCTCGATGAGCAGCAGGGCTTCGGCGTCGACCGGAAAGCCGGAGTGGAAGGCCGCTTCGACCGTACGGATCATCAGGCCGTCCATCATCTCAAGGGCGGTCGGCACGATGCCGTGCCCGACGATCGCCGAGACCGCCTCGGAGGCGGCTTCGACATCGCCGAAGGTCGCGACCCACACGCGGGTCGCTTCGGGCTGACGGAGCAGGCGCACCCAGGCCGAAGTGACGATGCAGAGCGTCCCTTCCGAACCGACCAGCGCGCCGGTCAGATCGTAGCCGCTGTCGTCCAGCGCGGTGGTGAAGATCTCGCCTCGCTCGTCGACGCATTCGAGTGCGAGCACGTGGTTGACGGTCGTCCCGTACGTCAGACAGTGCGGGCCACCGGCGTTGGTGCCGATGTTGCCGCCGATCGTGCAGGCCTTCTGCGATGACGGATCCGGCGCGTAGAAGAGTCCGGCCGATGCGACCTTCTTGGAGAGATCGAGATTGATCAGGCCGGGTTGGACGCGTGCCCGACGATTGCGCGCGTCGAGTTCGAGCAGGCGGTTCATGCGCGCGAACGAGAGCACGATCCCGCCGGCGGACGGGATCGCGCCGCCGCACAGCCCGGTGCCCGCGCCGCGCGCGACGATCGGCTGGCCGCATTCGCGCGCGATCCGCACGACGGCCGCGACGTCGCGCGCGCTGGCGGGCAGAACGACGGCCGCCGGGGGCGGCGATTCGGAGTACGCGTCAAAAGAGTAGACCGCCAGGTCCTCGGGCGCCGTTTTGACGGCGTCCGCGCCGAGCGCGTCCGCAAGCCG
>JBEPVY010000067.1:0-11848 GCA_041690835.1 Vulcanimicrobiota bacterium
CGCTGGGGCGGGTGGGCCTCTCACGGGACGCTCGCTCGTGGGGTATAACAGTAGGACTATGGCTTTGACGATCGATGCTTCAACTGCCGGGACGTTCCGGCTGGGCGGCGAGCTGCCCGTCCACCGTCTCGGGTTCGGAGGGATGCGCCTGTGCGGCCCCGGCATCTGGGATTGGCCGGCGGACCGGGACAATGCACTCGCGGTGCTGACGCGCGCCCAGGAGGTCGGCGTCAATTTCATCGACACGGCCGATGCCTACGGCCCCGAGGTCAACGAGCGCCAGATCGCTCAGGCACTGCATCCGTACGCCGAGGGGCTGGTGATCGCGACCAAGGGCGGCCTGGAGCGGCCGGGTCCGGGCGTCTGGGAGCGGTCGGCGCGGCCCGAGCGGCTGCGGCGCTGCTGCGACGAGAGCTTGCAGCGGCTCCGGATCGAGCGCATCGATCTCTATCAGTTGCACGCGCCCGATCCGGAGGTTCCGCTCGCGGACCAGATCGGGACGCTCGCCGAGATGCAAGAAGTCGGGAAGATCCGCTTGATCGGCGTCTCGAACGTGACCCTCGAAGAGTTGGATGAAGCGCGGAAGTATGCGGAGATCGTCTCGGTGCAGAACCCGTATAACGTCGGCAACCGGTACGGGAACGAGAAGCTGGTCGAGTACTGCGAGCATAACGGGCTGGCGTTCATCCCGTACTTCCCGCTCGACGCGGGCGATGTGAACGCGGTGGCAGCGCTCCAGCCGATCGCCGACGCGCACGGCGCGACGACGTGGCAGGTCGCGCTCGCGTGGCTCTTGCACCGCTCGCCGGCGATGTTGCCGATTCCCGGGACGTCGTCGCTCGCGCACCTGGACGAGAACGTCGCGGCGGCGTCGCTCAAACTCTCGAAAGAAGAGTACGCAACGCTCGACGGACTGGCGTAGGCTGCCTCTTTTGTCATGCCGAGCGTAGGCCGAAGGCCGCAGTCGAGGGACGACGCGAAGCACGTGCGTTGTGGTCGCCCCTCGACTACGCGCTTCGCGCTACGCTCGGCGTGACAAATTGGGGGCGCTGCGGTCGGCGTGACAACGCGGCGGGTTCTCATCGGTTTCTCATTTTTGAATCGGATAGGGCGTAGCTTGTCCGCATTATATGAATGTTGGCATTGTGTAAAGTACCTCTCTTCGCGCGGCACGTCGTGCGCTTTGTTGCTACGTTTTCCCCATGTGGCTCTCGCGGATGCGTGGCATTGTATGCCTCGCCCTTATTGTGTCGTTGTTTCCTCAACCCGCGGGAGCCGACGTCGTTGCGCCGGTTCGCCATCTTTCGGCAGTGGCGATATCCGGTACGACGCTCGGCGGGACCGGGTCGACGGCGCTCACGCTTCGTCTAGATGCCGACGGTGCAGCGCTCCCCGCGGGGAGCGCGGTTTCGGTCAGCGTCGTCGCCGGTAGCGCCCGATTCGCCGGGAACGAAGTCACGACCCGATGCGTGGTGGCAGCCGACGGAACGATCGCGGCGGTCCTCGAATCGGGCGGATCCAATGGGCCGGTCGTCCTCCAGATCGATGCGGGTGACGCCGGGGTCGCGACCGTCCGGTTCACGCAGAGCGTCGCCTCGCACCATCCGCTCGTCGTCGCCTTTGCGACCGCGGGACTGGGCGCGGTACCCGGTCCGATCGAGATGCCCGACAACGGGCCGAACGGCTGGCGTAGCCGCCGCGGCGCGACCACCTTCTTCGGATCCGGCGATATCTCGCGCAATACGACGGGAACGTTCGCCTACGATTCGGCCGATTCGCTCGCGCAGTCGGCGATCACCGGGCCGTATACGGAGAACCCGGATCAGCGGCCGTTCCCGACCTACGGCGACGGTAGCGTCCGGCGTGACGACGCGCTCTCGCTGAATCGGCTGTACGCCCGGATCGAGAACGGTCGATCGAGCGCGCTGTGGGGCGAATACGCGGCGACATCCGGCTCGGATGCGTCCACGGGTGGGTATCGGTTGCTCCTCAACGGCGCCCGCGCACACCTCGAGGGCAACAACGTGTCGGTCACCGGCTTTAGCGCGCAGGATCGGATCGCCTACGATCGTCGCATCCTCTCGCCGACGGGCCTCGGCATCGCCTCCCAAGCGCTCCGTCCGGATATCGTCATCGGCAGCGATTCGGTCGTCTTGGCGGCGCTCGACCGGCGTACCGGCGCGATCGTCTCGCAGAAGACCCTGGTGCGGGGGACCGACTACGTGCTGGATTATGCCAGCGGATTGCTGCGCTTCACGAACATCTTGCTGCCGTACGACGAACAGTTCGACCCGCAGGTCGTGACCGTCCAGTACGAGTACGGCGGCCCGGGCTCCGGCGCCACCATCGCGGGCGCGAGCGGCCGCTGGACGATCTCGCCGACCGCGCACGCCAATGCCTGGTACCTCAACGACGCCTACGGATCGGGCAGCTTTAGCCTGTTCGGAGAGTCCGTCGCGATCGGCTCGCCGAATACGACGCTGACCGCAAGCCACGAACACTCCTACGGGATCAACCCGTCGTCGTACGTCTATTATGGAGACGGCGGCGATGCCTACGATGTGGTCCTCGCGAGCCATTCGAGTCGCGCGAACCTCTCCGCGACCTATTCGAAGACGTCGGCCGGCTATCAGAACACGTTCGGCGGCTATTCGACGCCCGGACTCTCGGCGTTCCGGGTGAACGCGACGCTGGCCACGAGCGCGATCGCAAGCCTGGTCGGGGAATACCTGTTCGCGAAGAACGACCTGCCGGCGTTCGGCAACGCGGGAGCCGTCCGGAACAGCGACGTCCACGGTTCGATCGCGCTGCGGGTCAAGCCGAACGAACGGCTGAGCTACCACATCGGGGTGGCCGTGGATGCGGCCGATTCGAACGGCACGCCGAACCAGAACTTCTTTCCGATCGACCCGAGCCTGCCGCCGGACCAATACGTCACCTCTCCGCCGCTGTTCCCGATCGCGATCTACCGGCCCGGATCGGGACACGCGATCCAAAGCGACGTCGGAGCGAGCTGGAAGTTCGCGCCGCGGGCGACGCTGACGTTGGATCGTACGAGCAATCTCGGAACGGGCGAGATCGATCCGTATTCGCCGCCCCAGACGACCGCCGAACTGGCGCTCGCGATCGGACAGAACGGGAAGGCCTACATCCGGCAACTCTGGCAACAACTCCCGACGCCGACGTTTGCCGCGTCGCAAGTCGATGCAGCCTTTTCCGCAACCGCGAAATCGCAGACGATGCTCGGGTACGACCAGACGTCCGGCAACGCGGTCTACTCGACCGGGTATGCCGTCGACCACACCGACGCCGGCACCGACCTGTTCGATGCGATCGGCGTCCGCGAGCGTTTCGTCCTCGGTAAGCACCTCGGCGGCAACGCGTTCGTCCAGGTCGGACAGGCCCTGTACTCCTCGCAGATCCCGATCGCGAGTCCGTTCTTCGTCGCGGCCGGCGGATCGTTGGACTACGGCATCCCGACGTTTCACGCAAGCGGCCAGGTCCAGTTCCGGACCGGCTACGATGCCGGCGATACCGTTCAGATCGGAGCCGCCGGGACGATCTCGCCGGCGGTCACGCTGTTCGGGAACTACACCGGCGCACATACCTCCGGCGTGACCGATAGCGAGGCCCGAGCGGGACTCGCCTACCGGCCGTCGCGCAACGACCGCTACGTCACGCTCGTGTCGGTGGATATCCTCAACTCGAATCTGACCAACTACGACGCGTACGTCTCCAACGTCGCCCAGGTCCAAGAACTCTACCGCTCGAGTACCCGTACCGAGTGGGCGGGTAGCTTGGCCTACAAACTCACGGGCGACGATTACTTCGCGCCCAAGACCTCGATCTTCGGTCTGCGCGGCGATCAGCGCATCGGGTCGCGGCTCGACGTCGGCGTCGAGGGACACTGGAGCACCATCGCGCCGATCGCGTCGTCGCGCGCGACCGGCCTCGCGGCCGAGCTCGGCTATCGGGTCGGCGGCACGCTGCGAGTGGCGGCCGGCTACACGTTTAGCGGATTCGCGGATCCGACGGTCGCGCCGAATCCTACGCATCGCGGGTTCTACGTCACCTTGAGCACGTATATCGATCGTTTCTTCGGCTGGGGCAAGGACGAAAAGAACTAGATGATCAGCGCTCTTTGGAAACGCGGCCTCACGGTCGCGCTCTCGTCTCTTATCGCCATCGGCGCGACCGTAGCGGCGGCCGATGCAGCCTCGATCCAGGTCAATAAGGCCTTCTCGCCGACGAGCGTCAGCCTCGGTGGGACGTCGGTCGTGACCGTCCAGTTGCAGAACAACTCGACGCTCTCGTCGGCGACCATCACGGCGTTCAAGGACGATATCGGCACCATGAGCGGTGGCGCGCTCATCGCCGCCAGCCCCGGACTCTCGACGACCTGCGTGGGCGGCACGCCGTCGATCTCGGGCCAGGTCGTCAGCATGAACAACGGGACGATTCCGATCGCGGCGAGCGCGTCCACGCCCGGCATCTGCACGATCACGTTCAGCGTCCAGGGCGCGAAGCTCGGGAACTACGGCAATACCATCCTGGCGGCGGACGTCAATACCAGCCTCGGCGCCCCGGTCAGCGATATCATCCAGACGCTCCAGGTGACCGGCGGCAACATCGCGCTCACCACGACCGGCCCGACGATCACGCAGAACGGCGAAACGTCGGTCATCACGTTCACGCTCAGCAACGCGGCCGCGATCGCGCTTACGAACACCGCCGTCACGGTGGCGGGGAACTCTGCGGGCTCGTACACGCTCAGCGGCTCTAGTAGCAGTTGCGGCGGCAGCGCTACGATCAGCAGCGGAAGCGTCGTCGCGAGCGGGCTGACCATACCCGCGAGCGGCTCGTGTACCATCTCGGTCTCCATCACCGCCGCGACGACGACCACGGTCAATTGGACGATCGCCGCCTCGGGCGTCGCCGACGACCAGGGCGCGTCCAACAACGCGGCGCTTTCGACGACCTCGAAGTTCCAAGCCGGGTCGCCGACGGTCACGAAATCGTTCGGGACGACCCCGGTCGCGCAGGGCGCCACCTCGGTCCTGACCATCAAGGTCCAGAACGTTCTCACCGACGCAGCGCTTGGAAGCGCATCCTTGACCGATACGCTACCGGGCGGCTTGACGTTCGCCGCGGCGCCCGCGCCCACGGTCACCGGTGCCGGTTGCGTCGGAACCGTGACCGGTGGCGGGACGAATACGATCACGATGTCAGGCGGGACGATCCCAGCCAACAAGTCGTGCAGCATCGTGGCCACCGTCAACGTCCCGGCCGGCGAGCCGACGGGTAGCGAAGTCAACACCATCCCGCTGACGAACTTCACCGGAACGCCGACGGGCGGAAGCCCGGTCAACGCTTCGGCAGCCGCGACCGCGACGCTCGTGATCGCGAGCAGCGGCGGCGGTGGCGGTAGCTTGACGCTGACGAAGAAGATCACCACGACCCCGATCGGCGCGAACACGCCCGACCTCGTAACGCTGACGTTCAAAGAGATCGGCGGCGTCGGGATGACGGGTGGTACGTTCATCGACAACATCCCGCAGACGCCAGTCACGATGGTGGCCGTGACATCGGGGGGTGCGTACGCGCCGACCTTCACCGGATGCGGCGCTTCGCCGGCGGTGGCGTTCTCCGGCGGCGGCGGCAATACGATCGTCACCGGTTCCAACCTCACCATCGCCGGCTCCGGTTCGTCCTGCGTGGTCAAGTACTACATCCAATTCTCCGCGACGAGTTTTACGGCGCAGACCGATACGAACACCGTGCTGGCAAGCGACGTCTCGTTCACCGGCTCGGCCGGCGCGGTGAGTCCGGGCGGCGATGGCACCGCGAACGTCGCGATCCTTCCCGCGCTCACGTTGACCAACTACAACGCCTCCAACTCCGGGATGATCAACACGCCGCTGGCGGTGTCGGCGACGATCTCGGATCCCCAGGGCGTGACCGATACGAACGTCATCGTTACGCTTAAGACGACGGCCGGGAAGACCCAGGTCGCGCCGAGCCCGAACTTCACGTTCTCGGGTACTTGCCCGGGTTCGCTCACGGCCGGCTCGATCGTGATCGCCGGCAATCGCGAGACCATGACGGTCACCATCCCCTCGATCCACGATTCTTGCACGATCGGCTACAGCGTCGTCGACGAGACCGCTCAGACGGGGACGTTCGTTCCGGCAAGCTCGACGTATAAGAGCGATACGGTGACGACGGCGAACTCCTTCACCGGGACCAATAACGTCGTCTACTACGGCGTCTCGAACATCGACATCACGAAATCGTTCACCCCGAACAACATCCAGGTCGGCGGCGTCGCGACGGCGGATATCTCGCTGGATATCGCGCAGTCGGGGTCGCAATCGACGACCGAGGCCGATGGCGTCGGCCTCGCGGATACGCTCCCGGGCGGAATGGCGTTCTCCGCAACGCCGAACGTGACGTTCCCGGCCTTCTGTCAGGTGGCGGGTCAACCCGCTCCGGCCTATGCGATCGTCGGCAATACGATCACGTTCACCAATATCTCGCTCTTCACGAACGGATCGGTTCCGAACGTCTGCCACGTCACGTTCGATGTGGTCGGCACGGCGACCGGCGGTCCCACCAACTCGATCCCGATCGGCGGGGTGACCGCGACGTCGGGCGCCGCGAACTCGCAGTTGGCCCAAGCGACGCTGACGATCAGCGCCGGCATCAGTCTGATCAAGACCTTCGTCAACCCGTCGTTCGCGATCGGCAAGACGGATTACATGCGCATCCTCATCACGAACAGCGCTTCGTCGAGCGCGCTCACGAGCACGAGCGTCGCGGATACCATGCCGTCGCAGCTCGCGCTCGCGAGCACGACGCTCGGGTCCATCCAGGCCGGAGACCCGGTCCTGTGCGGCGGATCGATCAGCGGCTCGGTCGGATCCGGGACGTTCTCGGTCACCGGCATGACGGTGCCGGCGACGACGAGCGGCGGTACGGTCGCCGGCACCTGCGTCGTCTACGTACTCGTCGGAGCGTCCTCGACGGCCGCACCCGGCAGCGTTACGAACACGATCGCGGTCGGCGGGCTGACGAGCGGCGCATACGCCAATCAGAACGCGACCTCGGCGCCGGTCACCCTGACGGTGCCTCCGAATCCGACCATGACCAAGGCGTTTCTACCGGCCAGCGTCGCGGTCAGCGCGGACTCCGTGCTCACGGTCACGATCGACAACACCGAGACGAACGCTGCGGCGTTGAGCGGGATGGCCTTCACAGATACGTTCCCGACCAACCTCGTCGTATCGCCCGTGCCGGGCGCTTCGACGACGTGTACCGGTGGTACGGTCACGGCGGTCGCGGGGAACGGGAGCTTCTCGCTCTCCGGCGGTACCGTCGGCGCGGCCGCTACCTGTACGGTGACGGTCAGCGTCCGGTCGGCGACGGCCGGATCCTATCCGAACTCCATCCCGATCGGCGGGTTGACGACCACGCAGGGCGCGACCACCACGACGGCCGCGAATGCGACCTTGACGGTCGCCGCGCCGGCCGTCACCGTGACGAAGTCGTTCTCCCCGACGCTCATCGCGGTGGGCGGGACGTCGACCCTGACGGTCTCGATCGCGAATACCGCATCGGGTGCGATCGCGCTCACCAACGCCTCGTTCTCCGATGCGTTCCCGGCAAACGTGGTGGTCGCGGCGACGCCGGCGACGACCACGAGTTGCGGCGGCACGGTGACCGCTGCGGCGGGAGCGACTAGCCTCGCCTTCGCCGGCGGGTCGATCGCGGCGGCGGGTACCTGCACGGTGACGGTCGCGGTGACGTCGGCCACGGCGGGAAGCTATCTGAACACGATTCCGGCTTCGAACGTGACGACGACGGAAGGCGCCTCAAATGCTTCGGCCGCGACGGCGACGTTGACGGTCGCTCCGGCGGTCGTCGTGACGAAGGCCTTCGCTCCGGCCTCGATCGTACCGGGCGGTACGTCCGTTCTGACGATCACGCTCGACAACAGCGCCTCGGGTGCGGTCGCGCTCAGCAACGTCGCGATCTCGGATGCTCTACCGAGCAACGTCGTCATCGCGGCGACGCCTGCGCTTTCCACGACCTGCGGCGGGACGCCGGCCGGCCTCGCGGGCGCCGGCAGCGTGTCGCTGAGCGGTGCTGCGCTGGGTGCGGGCGCGACCTGCACGATCACGGTGAGCGTCACCTCGACGACGGTCGGTGCGCATCTGAATACGATCGCCGCATCGAGCCTGACGTCCACGGAGGGCATCACCAACACGTCGGCGGCAACGGCGACGCTGACGGTCGCCAATGCGACCGACGTCACCCTGACCAAAGCGTTCTCGGCGACGTCGATCGCGGAGAACGGTACCTCGACGCTGACGATCACGATCGCCAACACCGGTGCGAGCCCATCGGCCCTGACATCCCTCGCGATCACGGATAGTCTGCCCAGCGGCTTGACGATCGCGGCAACGCCGGCGTTCGCGACTACGTGTACCAGCGGCACCGTGACCGGCGTGGCCGGCGGTACGTCGCTCGGCTTGACGGGCGGCACGCTTGCGGCCAGCGCGACCTGTACGATTTCGGCGTCGGTGACCGGCGCGCTGCCGAACAGTTACGTCAATACGATTCCGGCCTCGACGGTCACGACGGATCAAGGTTCGACCAATGCCTCGGCCGCAACGGCGACCCTGACGATCGTTCCGCCCGTCGTCGTCACCAAGGCGTTCTCGCCCGCGACGATCCCGGTGAACGGAACCTCAACCTTGACGGTCACCGTCGCGAACACGGGTACCAACGCAGTCGCGCTCTCGGGCCTTGCCTTGAGCGACTCGCTTCCGTCGGGCGTCACGATCGCCGCGACGCCGGGCGGCGCCACGACCTGCGGCGGTACGGTGACCGCGGTTGGCGGCGCTTCGAGCCTTGCGCTGAGCGGCGGTTCGGTCGCGGCCGGTGCGACCTGTACGTTCTCCGCGTCGGTGACGGCGACGGCGACCGGCAGCTACGTCAACACGATTCCCGCCTCGTCGGTGACAACGACGGAAGGCTCGACCAATACCGGTTCGGCGACGGCGACGTTGACGGTCGCTCCGGCGGTCGTGATCACGAAGGCCTTCGTGCCGGCGTCGATCGTGCCGGGTGGCACATCGGTGCTGACGATCACGCTCGACAACAGCGCCTCGGGAGCGGTTGCCTTGAGCAACGTCGCGCTCTCGGATGCACTTCCGAGCAACGTCGTCATCGCGGCGACGCCTGCACTTTCCACGACCTGCGGCGGTACGCCGTCGGGACTCGCGGGCGCCGGCAGCGTGTCGCTTAGCGGCGCTACGCTCGGTGCTGGTGCGACCTGCACGATCACGGTGAGTGTCACCTCGACGACGGTCGGTGCGCATCTGAATACGATCGCGGCATCGAGCCTGACGTCCACGGAAGGCATCACCAACACGTCGCCGGCGACGGCGACGCTTACGGTCGGCAACGCCACCGATGTCACGGTGACCAAAGCGTTCTCGGCGACCACGATCGCGGAGAACGGCACCTCGACGCTGACGATCACGATCGCCAATACCGGCGCGACCCCGTCGGCCCTGACATCCCTCGCGATCTCGGATAGTCTTCCCAGCGGTCTGACCATCGCTGCTACGCCAGCATTCGCTACCACATGTACGAGTGGTACCGTGACCGGCGTGGCCGGCGGCACGGCGCTCGGCCTGACGGGCGGCACGCTTGCGGCCAGTGCGACCTGTACGATTTCTGCGTCGGTGACCGGCGCGTTGCCGAACAGCTACGTCAACACGATTCCGGCCTCGACGGTCACGACGGATCAAGGTTCGACCAACGCCTCGGCCGCAACGGCGACCCTGACGATCGTTCCGCCGGTCGTGGTCACGAAGGCATTTTCGCCCGCGACGATCCCGGTGAACGGAACCTCAACCTTGACGGTCACCGTCGCGAACACGGGTACCAACGCAGTCGCGCTCTCGGGCCTTGCCTTGAGCGACTCGCTTCCGTCGGGCGTCACGATCGCCGCGACGCCGGGCGGCGCCACGACCTGCGGCGGTACGGTGACCGCGGTTGGCGGCGCTTCGAGCCTTGCGCTGAGCGGCGGTTCGGTCGCGGCCGGTGCGACCTGTACGTTCTCCGCGTCGGTGACGGCGACGGCGACCGGCAGCTACGTCAACACGATTCCCGCCTCGTCGGTGACAACGACGGAAGGCTCGACCAATACCGGTTCGGCGACGGCGACGTTGACGGTCGCTCCGGCGGTCGTGATCACGAAGGCCTTCGTGCCGGCGTCGATCGTGCCGGGTGGCACATCGGTGCTGACGATCACGCTCGACAACAGCGCCTCGGGAGCGGTCGCGCTCAGCAACGTCGCGATCTCGGATGCTCTACCGAGCAACGTTGTCATCGCGGCAACACCTGCGCTTTCCACGACCTGCGGCGGGACGCCGGCCGGGCTTGCGGGCGCGGCCAGCGTTTCACTTACCGGCGCGGCCCTCGCGGCCGGTGCTACCTGTACGATCACGGTGAGCGTGACGTCGACCACGGTCGGTGCGCATCTGAACACGATCGCCGCATCGAGCCTGACCTCGACCGAAGGCATCAGCAATACGTCGCCTGCGACGGCGACGCTCACGGTCGGCAACGCCACCGATGTCACGGTGACCAAGGCGTTCTCGGCAACGACGATCGCGGAGAACGGCACCTCGACGCTCACGATCACGATCGCCAACACCGGTGCGACCCCGTCCGCTCTGACGGGCCTCGCGATCTCGGATAGCCTGCCCAGCGGATTGACGATCGCGGCTACGCCGGCATTTGCAACGACGTGTGTTAGCGGTACGGTGACCGGCGCGGTCGGCGGTACGGCGCTCGGTCTTACCGGCGGTACGCTTGCGGCGAGTGCGACCTGCACGATATCCGCGTCGGTAACCGGCGCGTTGCCGAACAGCTATGTCAATACGATTCCCGTATCGACGGTCACGACGGATCAAGGTTCGACCAACGGTGCGGCCGCCTCGGCGACGCTGACGATCGTTCCGCCGGTCGTCGTCACCAAGGCGTTCTCGCCGGCGACGATTCCGCTGAACGGATACTCGACCCTGACCGTGACCGTGGCGAACACGGGCACCAATGCGGTCGCGCTCTCGGGGCTGGCGCTCAGCGATACGCTTCCGTCGGGCGTTACCATTGCGGCGACGCCGGGCGGTGCTACGACCTGCGGTGGCACGGTGACCGCGGTTGCGGGCGCTTCGAGCTTCGGCGTCAGCGGCGGCTCCGTCGCGGCCGGCGCAAGCTGCACGTTCTCCGCGTCGGTAACGGCGACGGTAACGGGCAGCTATCTCAATACGATTCCCGCATCCTCGGTCACGACGACCGAGGGCTCGACCAATACCGGTCCGGCGACGGCCACGCTGACCGTCGCTCCGGCGGTCGTCGTCACGAAGGCCTTTGCGCCGGCCTCGATCGTACCGGGCGGTACGTCCGTCCTGACGATCACGCTGGACAACAGCGCATCGGGTGCGGTCGCGCTCAGCAACGTCGCGATCTCGGATGCGCTTCCCAGTAACGTCGTCATCGCGGCGACGCCTGCGCTTGCCACGACCTGTGGCGGTACGCCGGCCGGGCTTGCGGGCGCGGCCAGCGTTTCACTTACCGGCGCGGCCCTCGCGGCCGGTGCTACCTGTACGATCACGGTGAGCGTGACGTCGACCACGGTCGGTGCGCATCTGAATACGATCGCGGCGTCGAGCCTGACCTCGACCGAAGGCATCAGCAACACGTCCCCAGCAACGGCGACGTTGACGGTCGGTAATGCGACCAACGTGACGATCTCCAAGGCGTTCTCGGCGAC